>JAGVHM010000165.1 GCA_020056545.1 bacterium | reverse complement strand
AGGTCCCGCCGCTGGGAGGTGTGCGCCATGAGCAGGTGGTTCTCAACGAGGAAGACCAGGTCCGCCGTCTCGTTTTCCGTCAGCCCCATCCGGGGGCCTATCCTGCCCACGATTTCCGCACCGATCTGCGAGTGCCCGTGCCCCTTTCCCTTGCCGATGTCGTGCAGCAGGATCGCGAGGTTCAGCAGGTCGCGGCGCGGCACCGAGCGGTAGATGCCGAGGAACTCCTCTTCCTCCTTCGTGCGCGCGGAGGCGTTTTCCATTTCGGTGAAGACGCTTGCGGCGCGGATGGAGTGGATGTCCACCGTGTAGAAATGGTAGATGTCGCGCTGCACCTTGCTGTAGAGGAGGGCGAATTCAGGAAAATAGCGGCCAAGGAAGCGGCACTCGTTCATCGCCAGGAGAGTTCCCCGCAGTCCATGCGGGTCGGAGAGGATTTCAAGGAAAAGCTGGCCTGCCCGGGGGTCGTCCCGGAACTCCTTCCCGGCCATCGGCAGCGCCCGCTGGATCTGTTTCCTCGCCTGGACCGATAGCTCCGAGTGCGTCTTCTGCATGGTGCGGAAAAATTCCAGGATGCCGACCGGGTCTTTAAGGAAGGAGCCGCTGTCCTTCAAGCTGAGCTTCCCCTGGTACAGGATTCCACTCCCTCCCACGTTCTTGCGGCGGAACGGGAAAAGCGGCTTTCGCCCCCCCTCCGGGAGGAAGCGGTCTACCTCCTCAAGGAGCTCATCTGCAAGGCGGGCGGCGGACAGGGCGTGCATGTAGTAGGAACGCATGAATCGCTCGACACCGTAGTGCTTGCCGTGTGTGCGGTACCCGAAAAGCTCGGCCATCTGCTCCTGGACCTCGAAGGTCAGGACATCGGTCTTCTTTCCCGTCAGGGAATGCAGCTCGTAGCGGACCTGAAGCAGCCAGGACATGACGTGCAGTATGGCGCGGCTGGTCTGGGAGGAGACGACCCCCTTGTTGCGGAGGTCGACCAGGCCGGCGCACTTGTACTTGACGCGGGCGGTCCAGAAGGCTGTGTGCAGGTCCCGAAGGCCTCCCCTTCCCTCCTTGACGTTGGGCTCGAGGACGTAGACGGTTGAGCCGTACTTCGCGTGACGGTTCCGCATCTCCGCCATCTTCTTTTCGATGAACTTGTCGGCGTCCGTGTAGAAAAGGAATTTGTCGAGCTCCTTTTCCGCCTCGCTGAAGAACGGCTCGCTCCCCGCGATCATCCGGTAGTCCAGCAGCGAGGTGCGGATCGAGTCGTCCATCGCGGCCATCCGCACGGTCTCCTTGACGTTGCGGACGCTGTGACCCACGTCCAGACCCAGGTCCCACAGGGGATAAAGCATCCACTCGGTCATCTCCTCGACGTACCGGTCCATCTTGTAGGGATGCAGGAAGAGCAGATCGATATCGGACTTGGGGCAAAGCTCCTTGCGGCCGTACCCGCCGACCGCCACTACCGCGAGACGGTACTTCAAGTCCGGCGACGAGGACAGAAACTTATTGCGGGACCTGTCGTGGAGCGCCCGGAGGATCGAGTCCATGGCGTCGGAATGCCGGCGGCACGCTTCGTTCCCGTCGCAGAGGGATTCCCTCTGTTCCTTTCTGAGGGCGGACAAGGTCTCCGAAAGAAAGACCTTCAGGTACTCCAGGAATTCGCGGTCCGAGAGTTCCCCCCGCGAGGGATCCATGTGGAATACGGGGATGGACATTCCGTCTCGCTCAAAGGTCCGCGTGGGCAATCGCGCTCTTCCGCCCGTAGTAGCGGATCGCCTCGACCACGCTGTCCGCGATGGTTGAAAGGTACCTTTCGTCGTACAGGCGGGCCTCTTCGCGCCTGTTGGTGATGAACGAGGACTCCACGAGCACGGCGGTCATCCGGGCCCCCACCAGGACGTAGAACGGAGCCTGCTTGAGGCCGAGGTCCTGCACCGCGCCGAACCGCCCGTTCACATTCTTCACGATGGCGTCGTTGACCGTTTTCGCGAGGCGCAGCGACTCCTTCTTGCGCCCGTACGTGGAAAGGTCGTCGATTATGAATTTGATCGCGGACAGCTTCGCCACCGGGACGCCGTTCTCGCGCGCCGCAAGCTCCAGGGAATGGCGGTCGCTCGCGCGGCTCAACACGTAGGTGGAGATCCCTTCCGCCTTTCGATTCGGGCTGGCGTTTATGTGCAGCGAAACGAAGATGTCGGCCTTCGCCTGGTTCGCCATCGCGGTGCGCTCTTCCAGGGGGATGAACACGTCCGTGTCGCGGGTCATCCTCACGTCGTACGTCCCGTCGCGGGCCAGCCGCTCCCGGACCATCCTCCCTATCGACAGCACGACGTCCTTCTCCTTCAGGCCGGTGGGGCCGACCGCGCCAGGGTCCTTCCCGCCGTGCCCCGGGTCCAGCATGACGCGGATTTTTCCGCGCGGCTGAGGCGGGGGAGACGCTTTCACGTTCTCCGAGGATTCCGTTTTGCCCGACTCAGAGGGCGACGCCTTTGCGGTCTCCGTCGAAGGGACTGGCTCAGCGGGCGACGCGGTTTCCCCCGAAGGGGATGGCGTCTGATCCGTTTTTCCGTCGATGTCCACTATGATCCGGAACGGGTCCGTCATGGAGAAGACCCTGTAGCCGCTTTCCCGCTCGAGGTCGATCACGACGCGAACCACACCTTTCCGGAACCGGCCGGCCCGGACGATCTTCAGCAGGCCGTTGCGCACCTGGACCGGGGTCCTCAGGATCTCCTCCCTGACGTCCGCCCCTTCTATGTCGATGAAGATTCGCGGTGGGAGGCCCCGGTCCGCATCGGCCGGCAGGAAGTTCGCCTCGTACTTCGCCTCGTCCGCGAGATCGACCGCCACGCGCGTGTATTCCTCGTTGGTCCAGAACCGTATGCCGGAGACGGCTACGTTTCCAGGGAAGGAATGCGGCACAAGGGGGACCAGCAGCAGCGACGCGGCAAGGAATGCCGCGAGGAAATAGCGCGAGGGGGGACTCACCGTTTTCCCTTCATCATCCTCTCTTTCCACTCCGCGAGCCGAAGAAGCGCGTCCATCGGGGAAAGACGCTCGGCGTCCGTCCTTCGGATCTCCTCGAGAACGCCCTCCTCTTCAGGAGAGCGCCGGCCGCCGAACAGCTCTATCTGCGCGGCGGAAGCGCCTTCCGCAACGCCCGTTCCGGCGATGCTCGGCATGCCGTACTCATTATACTCGGCGGATTCCAGGTTTTTCAAAATATCTCGCGCGCGCGACACCACGCTCTCAGGGATGCCCGCCAGCCGCGCCACCTGTATCCCGTAGGACTTGCTGGCGCTCCCCGGGTCGATCCTCCGCAGGAAGATGATGTCCCCCTGCCATTCCCTCACGGCCACGTGGAAGTTCTGCGCTTTGGGCGAGGTCTGCACGATGTCGGTGAGCTCGTGGAAATGGGTGGCGAACAGCACCTTCGGGGCGTGCGGGGAATCGTGAAGGTGCTCGGCGACGGCCCATGCGATGCTCAACCCGTCGAAGGTGCTGGTGCCGCGTCCCACCTCGTCCAGCACGACGAGCGTCCGCGGTGTGAGCCCCGAGAGTATCCGGGAGGTCTCCCTCATCTCGACCATGAAGGTGCTCTCCCCGCGCGAGATGTCGTCGGATGCGCCTATCCTGGTGAAGATCCGGTCGATGGCGCCGATCTCCGCCTTCTCGGCGGGCACGAACGAGCCCGCGTGCGCCAGCAGGACGATCAGGGCCACCTGGCGGATGTACGTAGACTTACCCGCCATGTTCGGCCCCGTGATGATCGCCATCCGGCACCCGTCGGGGGAGAGCCGGCAGTCGTTGGGCACGAAGGCGTGCCGGCCCAGGATGCGCTCTACCACGGGGTGCCGCCCGTTCTCGATGACGATGTCCCTGCCGTCGTTCACGACAGGCCGGCTGTACCCCGAGGAAACCGCCAGGTCGGCGAAGGAAAGCAGGACGTCTATCTCCGCGACCGCCTCCGACGCCCCGGTGATCCCTGGCAGGAAGCCTTTAAGCTCGTCCCGCAGGGCGAGGAACAGCTCCTCCTCCCGGGCGTTCCGCTCCTCCTCCGCCCGCAACGTCCTCGCCTCGAAGTCATTAAGCTCCTGGGTGACGAACCGCTCCGCGCTGACCAGCGTCTGCCTGCGGACGTAGTCGGGAGGCACCTTCTCGAGGTGGGACTTAGAGATCTCGATGTAATATCCGAACACGCGGTTGTGCCTGATCTTGAGGTTCGATATCCCCGTGCGCAGCCTCTCCCTCTCCTCCATCTCCGCGAGCATGTTCCTACCGTGCGTCAGCAGGTGGACGAGCTCGTCGACCTTCGGATCGAACCCCTCCCGGATGACCCCACCCTCCCGCCAACCCGCCGGCGGCTCGCCGCGCAGCGTGGACCTGATCTTCCCCACGGCGGCGTCATGGTCTCCTACACCTTCCCTGGAGCGAAGGAGCAAAGGGGACCGTACCGAGGCCATTTGCGACCGGATTTCCGGCAGGAGCTCGAGGGTATCCGCCAGCGCGGCGATGTCGCGGGGCCCCGAACGGTCCTGCGCGAGGCGGGAGCCCAGGCGGGCGAGGTCGGCCATTCCGGAAAGCGATTTCCCTATCTCCTGCCGCGCCGTTGTGGACTCGGCGAACTCGGAGACCGCGTCGTGCCTCTCCCCTATCTTCACGGTGTCCACCAGCGGCGCGGAGAGCCACGCACGCAGCAACCTCGCTCCCATGGGCGTCCTTGTCCGGTCGATGGCCCACAGAAGGCTTCCCCTCCGCTCTCCCGATATCGTGGAGAAGATCTCCAGAGTGCGGACCGCCGCCTCGTCCATCGCGAGGTAGCGGCTCCCTTCCCGTTCCTGCACGCGCGAGATCTCGGAAAGCGCGGCGGGCTGGTGCAGTTGGAGATAGCAGAGAGCGGCGCGGACCATGCCCCGCGCGGGATGGCCCGGTCCGGGCATCCCCTCCGGCTCCACAGCCTCGAACGCATCCACAGTCGCGGAGGAAAGCCGGGAGTGCAGCTTCCCTTCCAGGACCCTCCGGAAGCGGCCCGGCGGGTCTCCATCCCCGTCTACAGAGATGAACTCCGCGGGCGCGAGGCGGAACAGCGCGTCCGTGAGGGCTTCTTCCTTGTCGCACGCCTCGAAATAGAACTCCCCGGTGGTGGCATCGAGAGCGGCGTATGCGAAAGGAGGGACGAAACGCACGGCGGCAAGGAAGTTGTTTCCGCGGGCGTCGAGGCATTCGTCGTGGAACACGAGTCCGGGGGTGACCACCTCGGTGACCTCCCTGCGGAACAGCCCCTTTCCCCCCGGCTCCTCCATCTGCTCGCAGATCGCGACCTTGCAACCATGACGGATCAACTTCGAGAGGTAGGCGTTGCGCGCGTGGTACGGCACCCCGCACATGGGGATGTTCGCCTCCTTGTCCCGGCTGGTAAGCGCGATATCGAGCAGGCGCGAGGCCCGGATGGCGTCCTCGAAGAACATCTCGTAGAAGTCGCCCATCCGGAAGAACAGGATGCAATCCCGGTAACGGGACTTGATCTCCACGTACTGCCGCATGGCGGGAGTCAGCTGCATTGACGTCACGATTCCGCCCGGCTACCGGACTCCGGGCTCGCGGGGGACTTCCCCGGAGCTACGTTCGCGACCTTCGCCCGCTCACTGCGGATTCCGCTGCGACGCAATCTATCCCTCCGCTCCATACGCCGCTCCGTGTAAGCCCCCGCTGCGCCCTGCGTCCGCTAGGCCTTTTTCCCGGAATGGGGTACTACGGTATCAGTGACATGAATCTCGCGGAGAGTCGCGCATGCGTTTCCGCAAGGGATTCGGGCAGAACCCGCGTCGACTGGAGCGCGGTCATGAAATTGGTGTCCCCTCCCCACCGGGGAACGATGTGCATGTGGAGATGGTCATCGATCCCCGCCCCCGCCGCCTTCCCGATGTTCATTCCGACGTTGAATCCCTGCGGGGAGTACTCCTCTTCGAGCGCCCTGGTTCCCAGCGCCACGAGGGACATCAGCTCCGCGAGCTCCTCCCGCGAGAGGAGGAACAGGTTCGAGACATGCCGTCGCGGGGCGACGAGGACGTGGCCGTTGTTGTAGGGGTACAGGTTGCAGATAGCCAGGGTGAGAGGATATATCCCCAGTATAAGCCGCTCCGGATCGCCGCGATCATCCTCCCCGACGCAGAAGATGCACCGGGACCCCTCTCCGCCGGAATTTCCCCGGCGGATATATTCCATCCGCCACGGGGAGAACATTCTGTCCATCAGGCGGTCAGACGTTCACCAGCTCCCGGAGTTCCTTGCCTACCTTGAAGAAGGGGATCCGCTTCTCCGGGATCGACACCTTCTCGCCGGTCTTGGGGTTGCGTCCCTCCTTCGCACGGCGGACGCGCACGGTGAAGCTGCCGAAGCCGCGGATCTCGATCTTCTCCCCCTTCTGCAGTGCATCCTTCATCTGGAGGAAAACAGTGTCCACGATGACTTCGCACTCCTTCTTCGTAAGTGTCGTGACCTGTTCGGACAGCTTCTGAACGAGATCGCTCTTCGTCATTCCTTCATTCCCTCCGGGGGATTTTATTGTGCAAGGTAATCGATGCGCATGCGTGATTCGGTCAATCGTTCCCCGATTATACTTTTCGCCTCTTCCTTTAGCAATTCAAGTATGGAGAACTTTTTCCTGGGCGGGGTCACCACTCGGGGCTCTCCCTCGATCTTGGCCATCTTCCCCGCTTCCTCCACCGCGTCCTCCAGGTTCCCGAGGGCATCCACCAGGCCCAGCGCCTTGGCCTGCTCCCCCGAGAAGATCCGTCCGTCGGCGATCTTCATCACCTTCTTCCGGTCCATCTTCCGACCTTCAGACACGGCCCCGACGAACTGGAGGTGGACGTTCTCAATGACCTCCTGGAGTAGCTTCTGCTCCTCAGGCTTCATCTCGCGCATGGGGGAGCCGATGTCCTTGAAGGCCCCGCTTTTCACCACCATTCCCTTCAGGCCGATCTTCTCGATCAGGTCCTTGACGCTTACGAACTGCATGATGACGCCTATCGAGCCGGTGATCGTCCCCGGATTGGCGAATATCTTGTCCGCCGCGCAAGCAACGTAGTAGCCGCCGGAGGCGGCGAGCGCCCCCATCGAGGCCACGACGACCTTTTTCCCCTTGAGCTTCCTCACTTCCGAGTAGATCTCCTGCGAGGGCCCCACTCCGCCGCCCGGGGAATTGATGCGCAGGATGATCGCCTTCACCGAATCGTCCCTGGCGTATTTCTTCAGTTGCTCGATCGTCCCCTCGGAGTCGGCGATCAGCCCGGTGATCGGCAGGATCGCCACCTTGTCCCCGGACCCGAAGGACATGCCGTCCATGCGGGAGAGGAGGCCGAGCAGCAGGAAAAAGCCTGCGAAGACGATCGCGATGATTGCGCATCCGCGCAGGAACGGACGGCGGCCCCGCTGCGCGGGAAGGGATGTTTCCATATTCATATGCGGCCCGGCGTCACTCGCTGTTGATTTTCAGCTTCGCCCGAAGCGCTTCCCCAAGAACAGTCAGGTTCTCCGACGGCTCGGAGTTTCCGGCCATGTACGTTTCCATGCTTCTCCGCTCCACGTCGTCCTGGTGGGCGCGTATCGAGAGGGAGATCTTCTTGTTCGCGCGGTCTACCGATAGCACGACCGCGCCCACCTCGTCCCCCGCCTTGAAAATGGAGCCGGGGCTGTCGACCTTCTCGCGGGAGAGCTCCGAGATGTGCACGAGCCCCTCGACGCCGTCGGCCAGCTCGACGAACACGCCGAAGTCGGCGACACGGGTCGCCTTCCCGCTGACGGCATCGCCTTTCCTGAAGCGGGTCTCGATCCCCGTCCAGGGATCCAGGGTGAGGTGCTTGATGCTCAGCGAGAACTTCTGGGCATCGGGGTCGATTTTCAGGACGCGGGCCTGCACCCTGTCCCCCTTGCGGAACATCTCCGAGGGATGCTTCACCCGCTGGTTCCAGGAGATGTCGGATACGTGGACCAGGCCGTCGATCTCGCAGCCGACGTCGACGAATACTCCGAAGTCGGTGATGTTCTTCACAGCGCCTTCAACCGTCGAGCCCTCGGGGTGCTTCGCGCGAAGGTCGTCCCACGGGTTGGCGAGAAGCTGCTTCAACCCCAGGGAGATCTTCTTGTGCTCCTTCTCGACCCTGAGGATGACCACTTCAGCGGCGTCTCCCGGCTTGAGGACATCGGATGGGTCCCGAAGCTTCTTGCTCCAGGACATCTCGGAGACGTGCAGCAGCCCCTCGACCCCCTCCTCGAGCTCGATGAAAGCGCCGTACTTGGTGATGTTGGTCACGCGACCCCGGCACCGCCCCCCGGCGGCGTACCGGTTTTCGATGTCCAGCCAGGGGTCCATCTTCATCTGCTTGAGGCCCAGTGAGATCCGTCCCTTCTCCCGGTCGAAGCGGATGACCTTAACCGAAAGCTGGTCGCCCACCTTGCACAGGTCGGATGGATGGGTCACCTTGCCGTAGCTCATGTCGGTGATGTGCATCAGGCCGTCAAGACCCCCGAGATCCATGAACACGCCGTAGTCGGTGATGTTCTTCACGCGAGCATCGACGTTGTCCCCCTCCTTGATCCGCTCGAGGATCCCCTTGCGCTGGGAATCCCGCTCCTCTTCCATCGCCGCACGGCGCGACACGACCACGTTGGCCTTCTTCCGGGAGAACTTGAGTATCCTGAAATTCCCGGTTATCCCCACCACGGCTTCGTTGTCCCGCACGGGTCGTATGTCCACCTGGCTTCCGGGAAGGAACGCCTTGACGCCGATATCGACCGTGAACCCCCCCTTGACCTTCGCCACGATGGAGCCGGGGACGGTCGTCCCGTCGTCGAACGCTTTCTGCAGGTCGTCCCACACTCGGATCTTTAGCACCTTGGAGCGGGAAAGCAGGACGAAGCCCTGCTCCGGGTCGTACCGCTCCACCATGATGTCGATGCGCTTCCCGGGCGAAAGGGCGGCGATCTCTTCCGGGGGGAGCTCGGAGAGAGGGAGCATGCCTTCCGATTTCCGGTTGATGTCGACTGCGACGTATTCCTTGAGGACCTTTATGACCACCCCGTGGATGATCTGCCCTTCCTCGGGGACCTCGATGCTTTCCTCGTACAGCTTCGCGAAATCGTCCTCGCTCTTCATACCCGTGGATCCGCCGGCCTCCGTTCCGTCATCCGCCACGGGTGGCCGGTCCGTTTGGTTCACTCTGTCGTCCATTGGATGCTCCTCGGCAGAAAGTCTCTCGCCTCCCGACAATATGGATCAATCCGCAAAACTAAGATTGAGGAACTATAAATTCTATCATTGATAATAGGAAACCTGAATTTTTTCTTCTTTCCAGATTGTCCGGATCCTGCCCACCAGCTCCTCGATGATCCACTCCGGAGTGGAGGCGCCCGCGGTCACGCCGGCGCAGGAAACTCCCGAAAGCATCTCCGGAGAGAGCTCCGCCGCAGTCTCGATGTGGCTGGTCCGGGGATTGAATTCGCTGCAGATTTCGGCCAGACGCCGCGTGTTTGCGCTGTTGTAGCCCCCGAGAACGATCATCGCGTCCGCCTTGCGCGCCACGGCCACGGACTCTTTCTGGCGGAGGACGGTGGCGTGGCAGATGGTGTTGTAAACCCGAACTTCCGGGATGATCTTCAGCGCCACCGAGACGAACTCCATCATGTTTTCGAAAGACTGGGTGGTCTGGGCGACGATCCCCGCCTTGCGGATCCCCGACGATTCGCGCAGGTCGGCCAGGGAGGTGATCGTGGGCGTCCCTGCCTCGATGTAGCTGATTATGCTCTTTACCTCCGGGTGGTTGGCGTCTCCAACGACGATCACGGCGTACCCCTCGCGGCTCAAGGACCGGGCGTGCTCCTGGGCCTTCTTCACGAAAGGGCACGTGGCGTCGATGATCTTGACCCCCTTGGCGGCCAGCGCTTCCCCGTCGGATCGGGTGATCCCGTGCGAGCGGACGATGACCTTCCCGCATGCGATCTCGTCCACCGATTCGACGACGTGCACTCCCTTCTTCTCCAACTCCTCCACCGCCTGCGGGTTATGGATGAGGGGCCCCAGCGAATTGATGGGCAGGCGGCCCGCCCCGCGCTCCTCGTCCGCCGCCTTGCCGGCCGTCTCGTTGGCGATGGAGATGGCCCGCTTGACGCCGAAGCAGAAGCCCGCGCTGCTCGCTATGATGATCCGCTTCACGTGGGTGTGGCCTTCTTCGCGCCGCCTGGAATATGACGGAGCATCCGCTCGACCACCTCGTCTACGGAGAGCGTCGTGGTGTCGATGTAGACCGCCCCTTGCGCCATGCGGAGAGGGGAATTATCGCGCGTGCTGTCCTGGATATCGCGCTGGAGAACCTCGCGCAGAACTTCCTCGAACGGCTTCCTTTCTCCAGTCACCCACTCAAGGTAGCGGCGCCTCGCCCGGACGGCCGCGACCGCATCCAGGAAAAACTTCGCATCCGCATCGGGAAAGACGACGGTCCCGGTGTCCCGGCCTTCGAGCACCACTCCGCCGCCCTCCCCCAGTATCCGCTGCAGATTCACCATCGCCTCCCGCACCTGCTTGTGGACAGAGACCTCGGATGCCCCCAGGCTGATCCCGGGAGTCCGGATCGCTTCGCCCACGTCCTCGCCGGAGAGTGTGACCCGGAGATCGAAATCGCTCCCCCCCCCGGAGAATGCAAGGTCGAGCTCCGCGCACATGCGGCCGAGCCGCGCGCCGTCGGACCAGGGTATTCCCGCCCTTTGGGCGGCGAGCGCGCAGGCCCTGTACATCGCGCCGGTGTCCAGCATCGTCAGCGAGGCGCGCTCCGCCAGCCGGCGGGAGACGGTGGTCTTCCCCGAACCCGATGGGCCGTCGATCGTTATAATTGGCCTCGTCCTCACTCCAGGATCCCTTCGAGCGTGCCGCGGAACCCCGGGTACGAGGTGTCGATGCAGGCGGTGTCGGCCAGCGCTATGGGAACGCCGGCGGCGGCGGAAAGGACCGAAAGCGCCATCGCGATCCGGTGGTCACCCTTGCTGTCGCACCGCGCGCCGGATACGATCCTGGACGGACCCTCGATCCATATGCCGTCCGGGTATTCCCCGCACCTTACGCCAAGCGACGCAAGCGCGGAAGCCATCGCGCCGATGCGGTCGGATTCCTTGACGCGCAGCTCCCCCGCGCCGCGGATGACGGTGCGTCCTTCGGCAAGGGCCGCGGCCACGCAAAGCGCGGGGACCTCGTCGATCAACCCCGGGATCTCCTCCGGGAATATTTCCGTCCCGGTCAGATCGAATCCCTGGACCTCGATGTCGGCCACCGGCTCGAGGCCTTCCATCCGAAGCGCCTCCAACTGTATCTCCGCCCCCATCCTGCGCAGGACATTGATAAGTCCCGTGCGCAACGGGTTCACGCCGACACCGTCGAGGAGCAGGTGGGCGCCGGGGACAGACGCGGCAAGCACCATGAAGAAGGCCGCCGAGGATATGTCCCCGGGGATGTCGATCGAAATCGGCCGAAGGCGGGCCGCCGGATCGACCGTCTTTTCGTTTCCCGAACTCGCGATCTTCGCCCCCATCGCGGAAAGCATCCTCTCGGTGTGGTCCCGCGAAGGGAGAGGCTCGACGACGGTGGTGGGGCCCTCCGCGAAAAGACCGGCCAGGAGAATCGAGGACTTCACCTGCGCGGACGCCACCGTCATCTCGTGCCGGATCCCGGAAAGATTTCCTCCCCGGATGCACAGCGGCGGGAGAGTGCCCCCCTTCCGCCCGGAGATCGCCGCGCCCATTTTAACGAGAGGCTCCACAATACGCTTCATCGGCCGGCGGCGCAGATAAGGGTCTCCCGTCACGATGGACATGAACGGCTGGGCGGCGAGGATCCCCGCGCCGATGCGCATCGTCGTGCCGGAATTCCCGGCGTCGATGACGTCTTCCGGCTCGGAGAGCCCCTTGAGGCCGCGTCCCGCCACGCGCAGCACCGTCCCGGATTCCTGCCGGACCTCCACCCCGAGGGCGCGCACCATCCCCACTGTGGAGAGCGTGTCCCCGGCGTTAAGAAATCCGCGGATATGGCTCTCTCCCTCCGCAATGGCGGAAAGAAGCACGGCACGATGGCTGATCGACTTGTCCCCGGGGACCTTGACGGTCCCTGAAATCCTGACCTTGCTTTTCATGGGTTCACATGCCGTCCCGGGTGGATTTGGCCTTCCGGAAATATGCAAGGAGGCCGGCCTCGTCGCCGCGCCTGATCAGCCCTTCGAGCATGGATAGGTTTTTTCGGTAATGCCCCACGGCGCCCAGCACCTCCCTGCGGTTCTGCAATACGATGTCCTTCCACATCTCCGGGTTGCTCGAGGCGATCCTCGTGAAATCGCGGAAACCCCCGGCCGAGTACCCCAGGGGCACCCTCGAGCCCAAGGTGGCCACCGAGTGCACGAGGGCGTATGCGACGGCGTGAGGGAGGTGGGAGACGTAGGCGAAGACGTGGTCGTGGACGTCCGGCTCCATGCGCATGATCCGCGCCCCGGCCATTCTCCACAGCCGCTCCACCCTGCGCAAAGACATCCCCGTGTTCGCTTCCGTCGGCGTGATAATGCAGGTCCTGCCCTTGAAGAGCAAAGGTTCGGCCGCGGGATACCCCGAGTTCTCGGTGCCGGCGATGGGGTGTCCGCCGACGAACTCCGCCCCGTCCCGGGTCGCTTCCTGTCCGGCGCGGACCACCGCCGCCTTGACGCT
>JAGVHM010000039.1 GCA_020056545.1 bacterium | reverse complement strand
GAGGGGATCCCGCACCTCTACCACAGCGTCGTCACGCAGCCGAGGGACGCGGGACAGGTGCTCAAGTGGGCGGTGGGGGAGATGACCGGCCGGTACCAGCTCTTCATGGAGAACGGCGTCCGGCACATCGACGCCTACAACCAGATCGTGGAGAAGCGGTCCCGCTCGGCGTTCCGCGCAAAGGCCCGCAACGGGGAGGGCGAGGACCTAGCCCGTCTCCCCTACATCGTCATCGTGGTCGACGAGCTGGCCGACCTCATGCTCACCGCAGCCTCCCGGCGGGAGGTCGAGGACACCATCACCCGCCTGACCCAGATGGCGAGGGCGGCGGGAATCCATCTCATCTTCGCCACCCAGCGCCCCTCCGTGGACGTGTTGACCGGCACGATCAAGGCGAACTTCCCGGCGCGGATCTCCTTCAAGGTGGCGTCCCAGTACGACTCCCGGACCATCCTCGAACAGTCCGGCGCGGAAACGCTCCTGGGCTTCGGAGACATGCTCTTCCTCCAGCCGGGGGTCGGGGGGATCCTGCGGGTCCACGGCCCCTACGTCGGGGAAGGGGAGATCCAGCGCGTCGTGGAGCACCTTCGCGCGCAGGGCGCTCCGGTGTACGAGACCTCCATCACCTCACAGGCTCCAGGCGAGGATGAGCCGGACCCGTCGATGGACGAGAAGTTCGACGAGGCCGTGGAGGTGATCGTTCTGGCCGGGCGCGCCTCGGTGTCCATGCTGCAGCGACGCCTTCAGATCGGCTTCAACCGGGCCGCCCGCATAATCGAGGAGATGGAGCGGCAGCGGATCGTGGGGCCCTCCGAGGGAGGCAAGCCCCGGGAAGTATACGTCACGAGAAAGGACCAGGACAGGTAGAAATTGTCGGCGAAGGAGTTTGAAGCGTTGAAGCACCCGGCTGTGCGGGCCGCCTTGGCGGCCCTCTTTCTTTTTCTTGCGCACGCCGTCCCGGCGGAAGCGGAGGAGACAGGTCAGGCATTGCTTCAGAAAGTGGCATATAAATACTCGACGGCAAAGACTTATTCGGCAAAGTTCCGCCAGGAAATCCCCCTGCAGAATCTCGGTATCGTACGCAAGGCCTACGGGCAGGTCTACTTCGAGGCGCCGCTGAAGATGCGTTGGGAATACCGCGGGAAGGACGCACAGATATTCCTTGCCGACGGGGAACACCTGTATTTCCGCCCGCCCGATTCCCCCCAGGTTTTTCGCCGTAAGCTCGACGAAAAGGGGCTCGGGGGGAGAGTCCCCCTCCTCCTGATGTTCGGAAAAGGGGATATCACGGGGCTTTTCCGGGTTGAGAATTCGGTATCGAGGAAGGGCGGTGACGAGACCGCCCTGAGGCTTGTTCCGCGCGGCGACGGCGCCCCCGAGGTCCAGAGGATCGACATCGTGGTGGGGAACGGCGACCTCACGGTGCGTGAGATACATATCTACGACCGGATGGGCGGCAGCAACCACCTCTATCTGGAAGGGACCGAACTTGGTCTTTCTCTCCCCGGCAGCCTGTTCCGCTTCCGGAGGCCCAAGGGCGTGGAGGTCGTCGACGGATGAAACGGGGAAAGCCCACGACCGTGCGCATCCTGACGCTGGGGTGCGCCAAGAACACGGTGGACAGCGAGGTGATGGACGGCCTGCTCTCCGCCGACGGGTGTCGCGTCGTTACGGGAGGCCGCGCGGATGTGGCGGTTGTGAACACCTGCGGTTTCATACGCGACGCCAAGGAGGAATCGATAGAGGAGATCCTGGCGCTGGCGCGGGCGAAGGAGAAGGGGAAGATACGGCGCCTGGTCGTAGCGGGCTGCATGGCGACCCGCTACCGCGACGATCTTCCGGAGCTGCTTCCAGAAGTCGATCTCTTCATCGGGCCGGGCGACCTCCCCGCGCTGCCGGGCCTGATACGGAAGCTTCTGGCAGGAGAGGCGCCCAGGACGCACGTTTCCGGGGCGGCGCTTCCCGACGAAGCTTACGAGCGCCGCGTTCCAGGGGAAGGGCGGGCGTCGGCTTTCGTGAAGATCCTCGAGGGGTGCGACAACCGGTGCTCCTACTGCACGATCCCCGCGATACGGGGGCCGCTTCAAAGCCGTGCCAGGGAGTCCGTCCTGGCGGAGGTACGTATTCTCGTTCGCAAGGGGGCGCGGGAGATCAACCTCGTCGGCCAGGACATCACATCATACGGGGCGGACCGGGGCGAGAAAGGGGGACTCGTCCCACTCGTCAGGGATATATGCAAAATCGGGGGCGTGCGGTGGGTCCGCCTTCTGTATCTGTATCCGGGCAGGATAGACGACTCCCTTATCGATCTGCTGGCCGCCGAGAAGAAAATCTGCCGCTACCTCGATATTCCCGTGCAGCACATCGACCCCGGCATCCTTCGCATGATGGGAAGGCGGTACGGGCCGGACGACGTGCATGCCCTCGTCCGGCGGCTGAGGGAACGGCTCCCCGGCGTTTTCCTGCGGACCTCCCTGATCGTCGGCTTCCCCGGAGAGACCGCGAGGGCGTTCGACCGTCTGCTGCGGTTCGTCCACGAGACCCGCTGGGACTACCTGGGAGTGTTCCCGTATTCGCGGGAGGACGGGACCGCGGCCTTCGCGATGACCCGGCAGGTGCCGGACCGTTTGAAGCGGGAGCGCGCGCGAAGGGTCCAGGACGTCCAGGCGGACATCCTGGCAGCCAGAAACACGGCCATGGCGGGCGAGGAGGTGGAGGTCCTGGTCGAGAAGATTTTCGCGCGGGGACGCGCGGTCGG
>JAGVHM010000142.1 GCA_020056545.1 bacterium | reverse complement strand
GGACCGACAGAGCGGAAGGATGCTTCCCGAAATAATACTGTGAAGCGTGGCCCACTCCGTAGATCATCGGCCCCAGTTCGACGACATTGAGGTACAGCTCCAGGATCCTGGACTTGGAGAGCGCGTCGTCGAGGCGACGCGCGAGGACCAACTCCTTGACCTTCCGGGAGATCGTCTTCTCGCGCGATAAAAATATGTTCTTGGCGACTTGCTGCGTGATCGTGCTTCCTCCGCGCACGAACTTCCCCTTCTGCAGGTCGGCCTTGAGCGCCTCCTTGATCGCCTCGTAGTCGACCCCTTCGTGGGAGTAGAAGTTCGCGTCCTCCGCCGCTATGACCGCTTTTTTCAGGGATGCCGGAACAACCGCTATGGGCGTCCAGATATGGTTTCGGGGACCCAGGATGAACGTATGGTCCTTCCGGTTCCAGTCCTTTACGGTAATCGCGAAAGATGCACGGGGGTTTTTCAAAGGATCGACGGAGGGCAGGAAGAAGAGGGAGCCCCCGATCCACGCCGCGCAGGCAAGGAAGAGCGACAGGGCGATCAGGACGATTTTTATCAGAAGCCGCGGTTTGCGCACCCGCCCATTATAGAGCAGATCATCCGTGGAGGTAGATGGCGGTAACCATTGCCGCGATACCGAGTGCAAGCGCCACTTTCGGAAGGATCACCTTGGACCGCTCGCGGATCGTCCCCTCCTTGCCGCCTAGCAGAGCCTCCGAGGCGATGTCGCACACGCCGGGGATGGAAGAGCATGACTTCGTCTTCGGACATATGGCGAATATGAACAGCATCGCCCCGGTGAGTCCGATCTTCAGGAGGACGTATCGGCCGGAGGATGTCGTCCACAGAGCATCGAAAGTACCGAGCAGGAAATATGCCTTCGCCGCTCCGCTCCCGACAAGCAGAGCGATCGACGCCCCGACCAATTTCCGGAAACGCTGCTCCATGAGCGCCAGGAGAATCGCGCTCTGAAACGTCACCTCGTTTTTCCGGAAGACAGGGTCGAGGACGAAGATGTGGAAGATCATCCCGCCGAGCCAGGCGATCGCCGCCAACAGATGAACGGCTGTCAACGCTGTTTGGAGGAGTTCCATTCAAATATTCTCCTGTATTCCAGAATGCCCGTTCCGGGGAACCGTCGCCTTGATGCAGGTCAACGCACCTCAAGCCGGGTTGGAACCGCATTTATCCTTCGCCGCATCTTATCCAATAGACATTGGAGGCGAAGGGGAATTGATCAATGCCGTTGATCCTGTCCGCCAGTCACGCTTCGCCGCCCAATGCCATCCGCCAGGAATTCCTGAAGACCGCCGTGGCCCAGCTATATTCCGGCCGGATCCCGGACCTGGACATCGAGCGCATCCGCGGGGTTTTCGATCATTCGCGGATCCGGGAGCGCGCCTTCATGATGCCCATGGACTGGTACATTTCGCCCCGCACGCCGCAGGAGAAGAACAGGGTATACATGGATAAGGGGCTGGAGCTGCTGGTTCGGGCGTCCCGGGGATGCCTGGAAGCGTCGGGATGCAGGCCGGACCAGGTGGACCATGTAATTTTCGCCACCTCAACCGGGCTGTCGACCCCGTCGCTGGACAGCCACCTAATCAACAAGCTCGGGCTGCCCCCGAATGCCACCCGCCTGCCGATGTGGGGGTTGGGGTGCTCCGCGGGGGCGGCCGGGATTGCCCGCGCCTTCGACTACTGCCTCGCCCATCCCCGCGGGATCGTGCTGCTCGCCGCCCTGGAGACCTGCAGCCTGAATTTCATGCCGGACGATCTCTCGAAGCTGAACCTGGTCGCGATGTCGCTTTTCGCCGACGGCTGCGCAGCGGTTCTCGTGGCCGGGGATGAGGCGGCAGTGGGAACGGCGGCGGGACCGACCATCACGGCGGCCCGGTCCCACCTCTTTCCCGGCACCACCGGCATCATGGGTTGGGACGTGACCGACCGGGGATTCCGGCTGATCCTCACGCCGCAGCTTCCGGAGATGATCCGGACGGAGCTTGGCGGATTGGTCGACGCGTTTCTGCTCTCCCGGGACCTGACGCGCGGCGACATCGCCTTCTACATCACCCACCCGGGCGGTGCGAAAATATTGGATGCGATAAAGGAAGCGCTTGCGCTCTCGAACGGCGATCTGCGCCTCAGCGAGGAAGTGCTGCGAGATTTCGGCAACGTCTCCTCCGTCTCGGTGCTACTGGTCCTGGAGCGATGGATGAGCAACGGGTGGAGGAGCGAGCCGGGGTACGGCCTCCTGTCGGCGTTCGGACCGGGCTACTCGGTGGAGCTGGTCCTTCTGCACGCATGAACCATTCCTTCGCCTGGGTCTTCGTGGTCATGGGGTTGCAGAGGCTATTCGAGCTGGTCATCTCCCGGAGAAACCGGCGGGCGCTGGAAGCCCTCGGGGGGAGGGAATATTACCCGGAAACCTTCCGCACCGTGGTGGTTCTGCACGTGCTGTACTTCGCGTCCCTTGCCGTGGAATCGTACCCCTGGCGCTTCCCTCTCGACTCACGGACGATCCTTTGCCTCTTCGTCCTTGCGATCCTCACCGGTGCGCGGTACTGGTGCATCGCCTCTTTAGGCCGTTGCTGGAACGTCCGCATAATCGTGGTCCCCGGCGGGGCGGTGAAGCGCTCCGGGCCGTACCGGTTCCTTCGACATCCCAACTACCTTGTGCTGGTGCTGGAATTCCTCATTCTCCCCCTCCTGCTGCGCGCCCCTGCAACCCTGGTGGTCTTTTCCCTGGCGAACCTCGCCTTCCTGCGGCAGCGGATCCGTCTGGAGGAAAAGGCACTTATGGAATCAACGGACTACGGTACGGTCTTCCCGACCCGCTGACCGGCGCCCTATCCTCCGATGTAATCCTTCGCCCTTGCCAGGAACTCCGCGTCGACGGGGCGGGATTTACCCGCCTTGTAGTCGTACATCACCTGGACCGTCTCGGCCTCGGTGAAGACGCGCCCGTCACGGGGGTCGAAGAGCTCGCACCGGAAACGGAAGGAGCTGCGCGACACGTCGGTGACGTGCATTCGCAGCCGAACCTTGTCCTTGAGGAGGATGGGGATGCGGTACCGGACGTTCGCCTCCGCGAGAACGAACGTGATGTCCTCGACCTCCCTCGCCCCGAGGACATCGGCGAAGAACTTCACGCGGCCCAGCTCGAACAGGGTCAGGGTCACCGCGTTGTTGACGTGCCCCATCGCATCGATGTCGCCGAACCGCAGCGGGATGTCCGTCTCGTACACTTTCCGCGGGGTGGACGGCAGCGTCCCCCTGAAAGGCTCACCGAACCGGCCGAGGAAAGCGATCTCGCCGGCTTCCCTCCGTACGCCCGGCTTTTCGTCCTTCCTGCGGGTCGCCTCGTCCAGTTCCTCGTGCCTCCCCGGATAGCCAACGGCGACCACTGCGATCGGATGGAAGTCCTCCGGAAGGGACAGCGCGGCTTTCAATGGCGCTTCCTTCCATCCCGCCATCGGATGGACGAGCAGCCCCTGGTCCACCCCCCGGTACATCAGGCTCATCGTCGCCAGCCCCGTGTCGTGCAGGTAGTATTCCCGGCTCTCGACGACGCTCCCGTCGGCCTTCCGCGCCCCGCTCACGATCAGCACAGGAGCCTTTTTCGCCCAGCCGTTTCCCGCGTCCAGGGCGTCCTCCAGCGCAAGACGCTCCGGCGCCGACTTATCCACGACGAAGAAGCGCCACGGCTGCCGGTTGGCACAGGAAGGCGACCATCTCGCGGCCTCTATCATCCGCTCGATCTTTTCCGGCTCCACGGGCCGGTCGGAGAACGCCCGCCGGCTATGCCTTATAGCGATGATCTTGTGAAGTTCCATCGTCGGCTCACCTCCCGCTTCCCTTGAAAATGCGCTTTATGCCGTCCCCGGCGGAATCGCCTCCCCGGCCCGGCCGCCCGGCGGCATCACGAACCGCCGACAGCGATCCCGCATAGGCGCGCTCCACCGACTGCCCGGCGCCCTCGCGCACGGACCTGGCGATCACCTGTGCTATCACTTCCCTCAGAAGGGCGCTCCTCCCCTTGCCGAGCGGCTCCTCGACCTCCAGCCGCTCAACGGTGGCGACCTGCTCTCCTCCCGCGACGGGAAACGTAAGCAGCGCGTTCCTGAGTACCATGCGGCGGATACGGAAACGCTTTCCGCCCGGTTCCTTCGCGTCCTTGCGGGAGCCGGCCGGGAAAATCTCCCTTGCGTTCTGCCGTCCGTCGGTCTTTTCCAGCCGGACAATGAGCCCTTCTCCCCGGAGGCTCTCCGCCACGATTTCGCCGGACCACAGGGAGGCGATACGGACATCCATCTCCCCCTTCTTCAATGTCAGGAATTCCTTGTGGGCGAATCCATTCGGGTTCGCGATACGGAGGCCGGTCGCTTCGAGTTTCCCCGACATCAGCCGCACCCTCACCTTCTCCACGCCCGCCGGGACGGTAAACGCCGACGATAGCCACTCGTTGGCAGCCAGCGTGGCCGCCCTGTCCAGGTATCTGCCGAGAAGGAAAATCGCGACGGCCAACAGGGCGAGAATGCCGGCTCCCGCCCGTAAAATCTCTTTCGGTTTCCGCATGGATTATCCCTGTGGGGCGTTCCGTCGAGGGGCCGTATTCCCGGGCGTCGAAGAGGACGGGGCCGGCTTCTTCGCGCGAGCCCCTTTACTGCGGGTCTTCACGCGTTCCTTTTTAACCGCCGATGCCTTCCCTCGGGCCTTTCCCCTCTTCTTCGCATAGACGGGAGGGGTGGAATTAGGGTACCCGAAGTAGGTGTTGAACGCTTCCTTGCCGACGTAGCCCTCCTTGATCTTCCAGCGGCTGTCGTTTACAACGAGGGCCGCGACGGCAAGCTGGGGATCGCCCACGGGCGCGACGCCCGCGAACCAGTCGAAATGCATCCTCGGGCTCCATCCCGACAGGGAGCCGGTTTTCCCGGCGACTTCCATATCCTGTAGAAGCGGGGTCGACTCCGGAGTCCCGAATGTGCGCCGTGAGGTCCCGATCTCGATCGTCTTCACCATCATATGGAGCAGCGCGTCGGACGTCTCGGGACTCACGGTGTCGCGCCACTTCGCAGGCTCGGCATCGAACAAGGACTTGCCGTCCTTGTCCTCCACATGGTCGATTAGAACCGGGTGCGTCATCTCTCCGGAGTTACCTATCGCCGACATGATCATCGCCATGTGGAGCGGAGAGACGTAGACTTCCCCGAAGCCGGCGCCGGTGCGGGCAAGATGAAATTCGTCCCTGGGAACCTCTCCCTGGCTCATCTCCACCGGGAGATCGAACGGGATCTGCTGCCCGAAACCGAACTTCTCCATGTAATCTGTCAGCCCCGCGCTTCCAACGTAATTGACCGCCACCTTCCCGAAGACGGAATTCGCCGACCTTGCGATCGCCTCCTCGAGCGACATGGAGGGGACGCCCCGCCCGCTTTTCGCGTGTATCCCCTTGCGGGTGATTCCGTACAATCCGCCGCGGTACGATATTTCGTCTTCGGGCGAGATGTTCCCCTTCTCCAGCGCCGCCGCCGCCGTAACGATCTTGATCAGGGATGCGGCGGGATAGATAGCTCTCAGGGATAGCTGCGGGTCCGACTCTCCTCCCCTCCGGTAACCCACCAGGGCGACGACCCGCCCGGTCGACGGCTCCATCGCAGCGAAGACGCCGTACGCTGGATCGAACCGCCGGAACAGCTCGAATATCCTCCTCTGGAGCTCCTCGTCCAGCGCAAGCGTGATGCGTGTGCCATCGGGGGCCACACCCTCCGCGTTCCCTTCGGACAGGAGAGAGAGGAGAGCCTTCGCGTCGAAGCCGTGCGCGGAAGCGGCGGCGCGTCCATCCTGCGAGGGAAAAGAGCGTCCGGGGTGGGGAACTTGGTGACGGTTGGCGGCCACGACGGCCCTGGACACGCCCCAGCCGGCCAGGGCGATCACGAGCGCCGCAATGATCCTTCTTCCGGCCTTGCCGCGGTGATTGGGTGGGATCACGATTTCCTCGCCATGCATACGAGCGCCTCCGACTCGGGGGTGAATTCAGAGCAGGCGAAGTCGCCGTAATAGCGTATCGAGGAGAATCCTTCTCCGGAAAGCCTCTCCCAAAGCTCCTCGGGGTAGACCGGATAGAGTGGGATCTCGTTCCGGAATATCCTCGGTTCATTCCCTTCTGCAATTCGGAGCACGGTCCGGAACCGTACCTTTTTCGGCCCCTCCCAGGTGTAACGCCGCCGAAACTCTATCTTCCCGCCCTCCGCACGCATGAGGGGCAGCTCGGTCACTTCATGGCGGAACATGAATTCATAGTTGAGAATCTGCAGGAGCAGCCAGCCGCCGGGGACGATGGCTTTCGACGCGTCCGACACGAACCGGACGGATTCGTCCCGCGGTACATGGACCAGCGAGTTCCCCAGGCACAGCAGGAGGTCGGCCGCCGGGGAAACAAGACGGGCCGTGTCGGCGAACCCGCCGACCTCCACACGCGCGCAGGGGAAGGGGGCGAGTTTTTTCCGGGCAAGCGCCACAAGCGCCGGATCCGGATCGAAGCCGATGCAGGAGATGCCCGCGGGAGCGAAGTGGATGAGTTGCGCGCCCGAGCCGCAGCCCGCATCGGCCACCCGCCTTATTTCCCCCATACCGAGAACCTTGTCGAAAAGCGTCCGCTGGACATCGGACACGGGAAAAAGCGCATCGTAAGCTTCCGAGAGATCTGTGTAGAACGCCAACGCTCCCCCTATCGCGCATTATTGTATCAAGCGTCATCCTTGTTTCGGGAAAGAAATGGATCAGGAAAGCTTGCGGGGATAACAATAACCAACGGAAGGCTTAAAGCTTCCTTACTGAGGAATGCCGGCCGGCTTGTACCGGGGATCGCGGGCCTGCGCCGCGCCCCCGCCAGGTTCCCCCGACGGGAACGCCGTCCCTTGAGGCTGGAGCACCAGCGGTTCCTTGATATCAAGGAAATTGTCGAACGGCGATGCGTCGCCCCAGACGTGGAATTCCGCCCGGATCTTGTACTCGCCGGGCTTGACCCCTCTCGTGTTCCACTGGATAGTTTCCCGGTGGATCCTCTCTCCCTGTCCTCCGAATCCGTGGTCAACACGTCTGCTGGCCACGATCCTGCCGTTGGCGAGGAGATCCAGGTCACCCCTGGCGTATGTGACGTCGCTCTGGTCCGCGATCACCATGTCCACACGGATCACGTCTCCAACGTGGGCACGTATCGGGGAGACCCTTACCTCCCGCATGATCAGATTGACGTAAGGGCCGCCCCCTCCATCTGCATCGCTGACGCGAAGAAAACCGGCCCGGGCCTGATCTCCCCACAATAGGAGGGCGCAGGCTCCGAAAATCGCCAATGTCAGGATTCTCCTCATGATCGCTTTCCTCCTGTCCTCTTAGATGCGTCCGGCAATCGGGGAATTCAACGTTTCGGCATATTGCAATATTATTGCGGATGCAATATATTTGCATTTAGAATGAAATCGGCCATCGAGACATTCCGCAACATGGGTCACCCCGCCACGCGGGGAAGGGGGGAGATCATGCGGATCCTGGCCGAGAGTCCAATCCCGCTCTCCCCGCGGGAAATCCGGGAGCGTATTCCCGATCCCAAGCCCGACGCCTCCACCGTATACCGGAACCTCTCCCTGATGGTTTCCTTGGGGTTGGCCCGCAGCGTGGCGCTACATGAGCGCAGCCGGCGATACGAAGCGGCGATGGACGGACTGCACCGACACCGCGTGGTCTGCCGCAGATGCGGGAGCATAGAATCGTTCCAGCCGAAGAATTGCGATCTATCCCGCATCGAGAAAGACATCCGGGGGACGCTCGGGTTCGACGTGACGGACCACTCCCTTGAATTCTTCGGCGCCTGCGCCGACTGCGAAGGGAAACAGCGAGGGCGCCGATGACTCCTGCCGCGATTCTCCTTGCCGCCGTCCTCCTGTTTTCCCCCGCTCCCGCCGCCGCCGGGAACCTGCGCGTCCTTGCGTCGTTTCTCCCCGTTTATCTCTTTGCGCGGAACGTTGTCGGCGACACTCCAGGGGTATCCGTCGAGTTGATGCTCCCGGCCTCGCTCGGGTGTCCCCACGATTATGCGCTGACACCTGGGGACATGCGGAAGATCGCAGCCGCCGACCTTTTCATCGCAAACGGACAGGGGATGGAGGAATTCCTCGGCGCCCCGGTAAGGAAGGCAAACCCGCGTGTCCGCATCGTCGAGACGGCTGCCGGCGTCCAGACGTTGCGCGGTGGGGGAGGCGCTCACGGGGAAATCAATCCACATACATGGGTGAGCCCGCGGAACGCGATTCTGCAGGTGCGCGCCGCAGAAAAGGCGCTCTCGGAAGCCTATCCCCGGGGCGCCCCGTCGTTCCGCCGGAACGCCGATGCCTACGTCGGCAGACTATCCGTCCTCGTGCGCGAATTCGAGGCCGCGGCGCCTGCATTGAGCGGGAGAAACATCGTCACTTCCCACAACGTCTTCGACTACCTCGCGCGGGACCTGGGCCTGGTCATCGTCGGGGAGATCGAGGAGACCTCGGGCCAGGAGCCTTCCGCGGGAGAGGCATCGAAGCTGATACGCGCCATCCGGGAAAGGAAAGCCGCGGCGGTATTCCGGGAGCCGCAATTTCCGGAGCGGCTTGCCGCGATGATCGCCCGGGAAGCGGGCGTCCCCTTGCGCGTCCTGGATCCGGTATCGACCGGTTCCACGGAGCATTCGACGTACGAAGACGTAATGCGGAAGAACCTTCGCACGCTCACGGAGGCGCTGGCGAAGCGATGAGTCCCCACGGCCCTTCCCACACGCTGGAGATCAGGAACCTTTCCGTCCGCGCGGGAGGAAGGGAAATACTGTCGAACATCGACGCCGACATCAGGTGCGGAGAGGTCACGGCCCTGATCGGCCCGAACGGCGCCGGCAAGACCACCCTGCTTCTCGCCATCCTCGGACTTGTCCCCTTCTCCGGGGAGATCCGTTTCTGCCGCGCGGAGGAGCATGGGCAAGGGACTCCAAGGATCGGATACGTCCCCCAGCGGATCGACCTGGACAGGAACGCGCCGATGACCGTGCTCGATTTCTTCGCCCTCTCTTCCCAGAAATATCCGGTTTTCCTCGGCCGCTCGCGGAAATCGCGCGCGGAGGCGGAGGCATCCCTGGGTAAGGGCGGGGTTGGCCATCTCATCGACAGGCAACTCGGGAAGCTCTCCGGCGGCGAGCTGCAGCGCGTCCTGCTCGCCCTGGCGCTGCGCGGCGATCCTGACATCCTGCTCCTGGACGAACCGGTGTCGGGCGCGGACGTATCCGGGGAGGAGTTATTCTGCGACTTTCTCGACCAGGTCCACCAGGAGTCCCGCTTCAGCCTGCTGCTTGCGTCACACGATCTCTCGGTGGTCACCCGCCACGCAGGCCGCGTAATCTGCCTCAACCGGTCGATCGTCTGCCAGGGCGCGACGACTGAGGTGCTGACCCCCGAGACGCTCAGTGCGATGTACGGAAGCGGCGCCCACCTCTTCAGCCACGGGCCGGCCGACGGGCATGGCCATCTCCACGGCGGGGAAGGGAACTAGATATGGACCACTTCCTAACTCCCGCCTACGCATTGCTGGACTTCCTGCTGCCGCTTTCGTTCGCGGAGCCGGAGTTCATGAAGCGCGCCATCCTCGCGGTGCTGCTGGTCGCTCCCGCCGCCGCGGCCGTGGGAGTGCCGCTTGTCCAGTTCCGGATGGCCTTCTTCTCGGACGCCATCGGGCACTCGGCGTTCACCGGCGTGGCGCTGGGTCTCCTCCTGGGGATCCATCCCCTCCTCACCATGGTCGCCTTCGGACTGTTCGTCGCCTGGGCGATAACGCGGGTCAAGGGCCGCACCGGACTTTCCCCTGACACGGTCATCGGCGTATTTTTCTCTACTGTCATAGCGCTGGGGATCGCGATAATAAGCGCGCAGAAGGGGCTGACCCGCAACCTGCAGGCGTATCTTTACGGCGACCTGCTGGCGATCTCCGGAGCGGAGATTCTCTGGATGGCCGCGCTATGCCTGGCCGTCGCGGTCTACCTGTTTTTCGCGTTCAACCGGATCCTGCTCCTGGGGGTCCACGAAGGGTTCGCCCGAAGCCTCGGCATCCGCGGGCGGGCCCTCGAGATCTCCTTCTCTCTCGTCGTCGCGCTGGTCGTGACGACGGCCATCCGGGCGGTGGGGATACTGCTCGTCACCGCTCTCCTGGTAATTCCCGCCGCATCCGCGCGCAACGTGGCAAGGGGGTCCGTATCGGCGTTCTGGACGGCGATCGCAGTCTCCCTTGCCTCGGGGATCGCGGGAATCGCCGCATCGTACCACCTCGACACGGCCACGGGCGCCACCATCGTGCTGTTCGCCGCGGCGCTTTTCGCCCTAACCGCCATCATCAGGCTCGCGCGGGGTGATACCACGTAACAATGCCACGGGGGAAATGACCGCGGAATCCCCGGCAAGAGGCGTGTGCTAAAATAAACCGGCTGACGATTCTGCACTCTCATCACAATCGGACCACGATCGAAAACGGAGGATTTATGGGACTGAAAGGATCGAAGACGGAGAAGAACCTGATGGCCGCGTTCGCCGGGGAATCGCAGGCACGCAACCGCTACACCTTCTACGCGAACCTCGCTTCGAAGGAAGGGTTCGAAGGGATCGCCAACATATTCCTCGAGACGGCCGACAACGAGAAACTGCATGCGCGGCTCTACTTCCGGCAGCTCGAGGGAAACGACGTGGAGATCAACGCCGCCTACCCAAGCCGGATCGGCGACACCGCCACGAACCTCGCGGCTGCTGCGGCCGGCGAGCACGAGGAGTGGACCAACCTGTACCCAGCCTTCGGCAAGATTGCGGAGGAGGAAGGTTTTCCTGTCGCGGCGGCTGTCTTCCGCAACATCGCTAAGGTCGAGGCCCACCACGAGTCCCGCTACCTGGCGCTATTGAAGCGGGTGAAGGAGGGGACCCTTTTCAAGCGCGAAAAGCCGGTGCGCTGGAAGTGCCTCAAGTGCGGTCACATCCACGAGTCCTCAGAGGCGCCGTCGAATTGCCCCGTATGCGCCCATCCGCAGGGATGGTTCGTTCCTGCTGAATAACCAGGCTCATATGTGGTTCAGACAAGTCCTCATTCTGCCATGAAAACAGGGACGGTCCTGAGATCTCTTGTCTGCCAATACAAGCCTGCTGAATAACCAGGCTCATTTGTGGTTCAGACATGTCCTCACTCAGGACCGTCCCTAAACAAAAGCGTCCTTTATTGAGGGGTCTCGAACTTCGCCTTTTCCCTCGCCATGGCCTCGCGGCCCGCGTCGTAGGCCGCCTTTACAACCGCCTTCTCCTCCTCGATGAACGAATCGACCTTCTGCTTCAGGTCGCCTGTCCACCCTTCGGCGTTTTTCCTCAAGTCCCCCGCGAGGCCGCCCAGCTTCTCGCGCGCCTCCTTGCCGGAAACGGGGGCGTAGAGCAAGGCCAGCCCGGCGCCGATCAGGCCGCCCGCCATGAACGCTATCAGCGCACCGCCCGAACAGCCCTTTTCGTCACACATGGTCGCTCTCCTTTCGTGCGAATCGATTAACTACGTGCGATACTGCGGCTTTCACCCCTGCCAGCCCGCTGGCCACCGTGCCCAGCACCGGGACCACGGCATGTTCCACGACGGCGGTAGCGGCGTCCAGGGCCTTGCGGAAACCGCGGACTCCCTCCGTGACGTGCGCCACGTTCGCCGCGCTCTTCTCTGCGTGAATCAGTATCTCCCTCACCACGCCGTTCGTCTTTCTAAGGTCCTCGGCGGTGAGCTCAAGCTGGCGGATCGCGTCGTCCACCCGGCGCTCCATGAGGTCTATGGTCTTCCGGATGCGCAGGAGAAGCATCGCAAGCACCACGGCAAGCCCGATCGCCGCTATGGATAGAGCCGCGAAAAGTACCATTTGGCCGCTCAAACATCACCTCCTGTTGGATTCTGCGTGAGTATGCATCGTTCCGCCCGACTTGAATAAAATACCTTAAACTCCCCCGCTCCCGCAACCACGGGTGCAGTAGAATGATCCCTGCGGTCCGGAAGGAACCGAAACCGGGCCGCAGATGTCATAACCATGGGAAACAGGGGTGGATTCGGGGGGAGAAAACGCCAGGGCGGTGGACCTTCTTCTGGAGGCGTTTCGCCAGGGGAAGCCCGGAGCGTTCGACGGCATCGTCCGCGCGCACCAGGACCGCGTGTACGCTTTTTGTTTACGCATGCTCTCCGACCGTGAGGAAGCCCTTGATATGGCACAGGAAGTCTTCATTTCCGCCTACAGGAACCTGGATGGATTCAGGGAAGAGGCAAAACTCTCGACATGGCTGTTCAAGATCGCGGCCAACCGGTGCCTGAACCGGATCCGCCAGAGGGCGTCCCGCGCCGCAAGGGAGGTGAGATTCCCCGAAACGGAAACGCGGGATGGAGACGCAACCACCTTCCAACCGCATGCCTATGAAGGTGACCGGCCGGACCGGATCGCGGAGAACCGGGAACTGGGGAAGATACTTACGGAGGCGCTTGCCCGCCTTGACCCTGACTTCCGCTGGATTCTGCTTCTTTCGGACGTCGAGGGGTTTACAAACGAGGAAATCGCGGCGATGGCCGGGATTCCGCTTGGGACGGTGAAATCGAGGCTCCACCGGGCGCGGATGGCGGTTCGGAAAATCCTTGCGCCGGTGGCCTGAAGGGTAACATGCGGATGGAATGCGAACGGATACAGGACCTTCTCTCCGACTTCCTCGACGGCTCGCTGCCGGATAGCGGCCGGGCCGGAGTTTCCGCCCACCTGCGGGAGTGCCGGGACTGCGCGGCGGCGGCGGAAGGACTGAAAAATACCATCGGACTGCTTCGAACCCTCCCTCCGGGTAAGGCACCTGCGGAACTGCTGGAGAGGATCCGGCGGGAGACGGCGAAGGACGCGCCCGCGATTCCCTTGTGGAAAAAACTGTTCCTGCCGGCCCACGTGAAGATTCCCATCGAGGCCGCGGCGGCGATCATGGTATTCATGCTGATCTACGGGATCCAGAAGGGGGAATTCCCGGGGTTAGCCCCTCCCCCGCCAACCGCACGGGTGGAAACGGCCACACCTGGTACGGAGAAAGCGGCCGTGCCGAAAGCGGCCCCTTCGCGCACGGTCGCGGTTCCCCGGCGAGTCGCCCGTGCGCCCGAAGCGGAACAGGGCGGGCGCGACACCATGGGCATTGGCGCGAAACCGG
>JAGVHM010000033.1 GCA_020056545.1 bacterium | reverse complement strand
TTGTCACCGTCGAGGGCGCAGTACTGGACCGCGATCGCTCATCGTTCCCCCACTCCGAAAAATTCGGATACATCGACTACATCCGCGTGGCGGGCGGCTTATCCGATGATGCAGACAGCGATCGTGTCTACATGCTTAAGAGGGGTGCGACCGCCTTCATCCTCGCGCGAAAGCGGATCGAGTGGGACGCGGCAAACTCTCGCTGGGAGTTCACCGCGTTTAGAAAGAAGGTCCTGCCCATCGAGCCCGGCGACATAATCTTCGTGCCGAAAAAACCGGCCGCCGGGTCCTGGGCGAACAGAGCACACAGTCTCCCGCATCTGCTGATGGATATACACGCCTTGACCGGGGTCAGGGTCGATCCGCCGTGACCGCCGTTTCCCGGGAACTGAAATCGCGCGAGGTTGCAGGACGCGCATTCCTAACGGCGGCGCTCGTCCTTCCCCTCCTGGCGATCCTTCTTCTTCCGCTCGCCGCGCCCCCTCCCGCCTCGGCCGGCGACGAGCCCTTCACTTTCCCATCCAACATCGGAGTCACCGGCCTTCTGGAAACGCCCACCGCCCGCTTTATGAAGGAGAACCGATACCGCCTGGGAGTGACCCAGGCGCACCCGTACCGGACCTATTTCGGCACGGTCGGCGTCTTCGATTGGCTGGAGGTAAACGGGAGGGTCACGGAGACCCTTGGGGTCCCGGCGCTGCTGCCCGGATACGGGAACGACAAGGACAAGACGGTGGACTTCAAGTTCCGCATACTCCCCGAAGGCAAATACACCCCGGCGCTGGCGCTGGTCATCCTCGACCCGCACGGAACCAGGAAATTCCCCTCGCAGGCGATCGTGGCCAGCAAGCAGATCTACCCGTTCGATTTCACCGTGGGGCTAGGCAACGGCCGGTTCGGCAGGAGGCCGCTTCCCTCCCAGGCGGAAGGCATCCGCCTGGAATTGTTCGGGCACCCGCAAAGCTGGTGGAACGACGCGCAACCGTTCGGGGGCATCCAGTTCGCGCCTTCCGATAAGTTCGCCCTCGTCGCAGAATACAGCCCTATCCGGTACCACCTGCAGACGACCGACTCCGCGCAGCAGAAATATTTCTTGCGCCCCGTGCCGTCCCCATTCAATTTCGGCGCCCGCTGGAAGCCCACCCGCTGGTCCGAGATCGACGCATCCTGGCAACGCGGGGACCAGTTGGCCGTCTCCGCCTCCGTATCGTTCGACATCGGGAAGCCGATGATTCCGATCTTCGACGCCCCCTACCGTGAGCGGCCCGAGCGGCGGCAGGACCCATCGCACGTTCGGATCGCTTCAGCCCTTCTCGAATCCGGCTTCAGCGACATCGGCGTCGAATCCGACGGACTTGCCCTGCTGGTCGAAGCGCAGAACGACAGGTATCTCTCGAACGCCCGCGCGATCGAGGCCGTCCTCGAAGTCCTTGCCGGGCGGCTCCCCGAAAGCGCCGAATACGTGCGCATCCTGATAAAGGACAACGGCATCCCCCTGTTCGGATTCGCGACCACCGCGAGCGGCATCGCCTTCATGCACGCCCGGGAAATCACGCCGGCGAGATTTCTCGAGTTCTCCGCCTTCAAGGCGGACGAAAACCAGCCACGCGTCAAGGAAACCGTGCACAGGCGCCGGTTCGATTACGGCGCCAAGCCCAGCATGGAAACGTTCCTGAACGACCCCTCTGGATTTTTCAAATACCGGCTCGGGCTTTCCGGGTGGCTCAACGCGCACCCGTGGAAGGGCGGATCCGCGATCCTGGGCGTGGAAGGGTATCCCTTGAACAACGTCTCCACCTCGGTGGCGCCGCTTTCGATCCCGATCCGCAGCGACACCGCGGAATACAAGAAGGAGAACGTCGCGCTCGGCCGGCTGATGTTCGAACAGATCGTGAAAACCATGGACCCGGTCTACGGCAAGCTATCGGCGGGGCTGCTCGAAGTCGAGTACGCCGGCGTCGACGGCGAATTGGCGATGCCTTTGCTGCGCGGACGCATCCTCGCGGGCGCAAGCGGCAGCGTCGTCAGGAAACGGGACCCGCACGTTCCTTTCGGTTTCAGGGGAGACAACCTGTTCCATACGGCTTTCGTCAACGCGCGTCTCAACATTCCGGAACGCGACGTTCACATCGACGTGAAAGCGGGGAGGTTCCTGGCCGGGGACAAGGGCGCGCGCTTCACCGTCTCGAAATACATCAACGGCGTCGTCCTCTCCGCCTGGTACAGTTTCACCGGCACCGCGATCTTCAGCGATTCCTACAATCGCGGGTATCACGATAAAGGGATCTCGGTGGACATCCCCCTCCGGCTGTTCACGGGACACGATTCGAAGACCGTCTACCGGTACGCGTTGTCGCCGTGGACGAGAGACGTCGCTCAGGACGTGGACCATTACAGGACGCTTTTCGACCTTATGGGCAGGAACGTTGGGGTCTTTCTTGACAAGGAAAGCGGCTCGCTGTATAAGGATAAAAGATAAATACTCGATGTGGAAAGAGATTTGCATGAATATCAGGAAGAGCGGAATCTCCTTCAGATACGTTGTTTCCCTTATTGCGATCGCATCGTTCCTCATCGTCTCGCAGGGAGCCATGATGGCGGCCTCCGCAGCGGAGTGGGAACTTTGGCCGAAGGGAAGAGGCAAGGAGGGGCCCCCGGCAGTTGAAAAGAAGGAAGCAGGAACTCCCGAAGCCGCCGCGGCGGCCACCGCGGGTGAACAGGCCGGGAAAACCGTGGCGGCCGGCTCGACCGCCGGCACCGTCGGATATGTAGTGCTGATCGCCGCCGGAGCCGCTGGAGTGGGGCTTGCCCTCGCGGGAGGAACATCGACCACGGCGCACCACTGATCATCCTATCGCAACGCAAGATCCTTCCTTTGATCCGGACCAGCCTGATCCGCGCGTTCACCCAGTTCCGTCTGCTATCCATTATCCTGCTCCTTCTGCCTGTTATTATCCTGCTTCTGGCGTTTCTCTCTTTCTCCCCCGCTATCGCCTCCGACCCGGACAAAGAACTTTCCGACATCCTTTCATCCGCCGAATCGCTGTTCAAGACCATGCGGGCCCGGGACTACCCTGGGATCTGGGATGTCATGACGTCCGCGTCGCAGAGGACAATACTGGACGAAGCCGGCAAGGCCATCGCCCGAAGCGGCGGAAAAGAAATCCCGGTGGATGAGTTGCGCAAGGATTTCGAGGACGGCGGCCCCATCGCGCGCGGATATTGGAGCGGCTTCCTCGCTCAATTCAATCCAGACATCGCACTGGAGCAGAGCAGGTGGGAACGGGGGAAGATCGCAGGCGACCGCGCGGAGATCCTCATCACCTACAAGACCGCGGAGAAACCGGCGCTGCTGAAGCTTTTCAGGGAGAACGGGCGGTGGAAGGCGGGGCTGGTGGAGACGTTCTGGGGGAGGAAATAATTCCGGTCGAGTTCTTAGGAACGTCCCGGTTCTGAGGTTAGTGGAGGGATTTTGAGGGGGGAGGGGCGGGAAGAATCGGGGAGGGATGGTCCTCGGCGGGGAACTCCATTCCGTGGAATTCGTAGCGGGGCGCGTACCCTTTCACGAGCACCTTCAATTGGCGGATGACGCCGACGCGGTCCCCGTGGACGGCAAGATCGATCAACCGCTTAAGCTGGGGAGCCCAATCCTCGGGCATCTGCGTGTCGCGTATCATCATCATGACTTTGGGATGCGTTGTGCGGACCACGTCTTCGCCCTCCACGACCAGCTCCTCGTGAAGTTTTTCCCCGGGGCGCAGGCCGGTGAATTCGATCTCCGCGTCGACTCCCAGTTCCTTCCCCGACAGGCGGATCATGTTCCTGGCCAGGTCCACGATCTTGACCGGCTCACCCATTTCGAGGACGAACACCTCTCCCCCGCGCCCCATGGACCCGGCCTGCAGGATCAGCCCCGCGGCCTCCGGGATCAGCATGAAATACCGCGACGCCTCCGGGTCGGTGATCGTGAGCTTCCCCGTCGTTTCCAGCTGCCTGCGGAAGATGGGGATGACGCTGCCGACGCTGTCCAGGACGTTGCCGAACCGGACGGCGACGAACGTGGTGTCCTTCCCGCTCGCGTTCATGCTCTGGACGATCAGCTCGGCAACCCGCTTTGACGCGCCCATCACGTTCGTGGGACGGACGGCCTTGTCCGTCGAGACCAGGACGAACCGCTCCACGCCGATTTCCGCGGCGGCCTCGGCCACCACGAGCGTCCCAAGAACGTTGTTCTTGACCGCCTCCACCGGGTGCACTTCCATCACGGGAACATGCTTGTATGCGGCCGCATGGTAGATGACAGCGGGCTGGTGCATGGAAACTATCTCCCGCACCCGCCGCTTGTCGCGGACGTCGCCGATCACCGGTACGATGGGAACGTGAGGGAACTTATCCCCCATCTCGTGCTCCATGTCGAAAAGGGCGCTCTCCGCGATATCGAACATCACCAGGCGGGCGGGCGACAGCCTTGCCACCTGCCGGCACAGCTCCGAGCCGATCGACCCGGCGGCGCCCGTCACCATCACTATGCGCTCGGTGATGTCGCGACGCAGCAGATCGGCGTCCAGGGCCACCTGGTCGCGCCCAAGAAGGTCCTCCAGATCCACGTTGCGAAGGGCCTTCAGGCTCACCTTTCCATTGATCAGCTCGCCGACCCCGGGCAGTATCCGGAATTTCGCGGGGAGATCCCGGCAATGCTCGACGATATGACGTATGACCGAAGGCGGAGCGGAAGGGATCGCGATGATGATTTCGTCGACCTCGTGTTTCCGGCAGATATCCGCGATCTCCTCGTGGTCCCCCAGCACGCGAAGGCCCTGGATCTTCGTGCCGATCTTCGCCTTGTCGTCGTCGATGAACCCCACCTCGACCATGCCTAGTGATGGGTTCTCCCGCATTTCCCGGGCGATCATCTGGCCGGCCAGCCCCGCCCCGATAATCAGTATGTTGCGGTCCGAGTCACGGCGCTTGCGGCCGAATATCTCCCTGCCCGCGCGGATAGCGAAGCGGGCGGCCATGACCAGGAAGAAAGTGTTCCCAAGGTCCAGCAGGTAAATCGACCGCGGGATATGATACGGCCCCCATAACAGGGAGACCGCCCCCGCGAACAGCACGGTCCCGAACGTGCATGCGCCGGCGGCCGGGAGCACGTCTCTTATCGATACATAGCGCCACCAGCCGCGGAACTGCCCGAAAGCGAGGAACCCGAGCGCCTTTGTGATCAGAAGCACCGGGATCGTCTCCCTGATCAGCGGGAAGTACTGCCTGGGAATCTGAAAATCGAACCGGATGAAATAGGCAAAATGGTTGGCTAAAACGAATATGGCAACATGGAGAAG
>JAGVHM010000083.1 GCA_020056545.1 bacterium | reverse complement strand
TATATATACTGGCGCAGGAAGGACTTAGAGACGAAAGCTATACTCACGCTCCGAACCCGATCTATGTCGGATCCGCGTCAGTGGGCGGCTGGAGGAATTTCGACCTGACCGGGTTCCTTAACTACCGGTGGAAGCTGTACAGCATAGTGGTAAAACCTAGGAACCTGGCGCAGTGATATGAAAACTCTTCGGAACGAAAAAGGGTTCGCCCTGGCCTTCGTCCTGATCCTCGCGGTGATAGCTCTTGTCTTGACCATCGCCATGCTTTCGATGGTGGGCAAAGGCTCTTTCATCTCCGGCCAGCAGAAAAGGTTCCGCACCGCCGTCGAGGCGGGACGCGGAGGGGTGGAGGCGATGCTGCAGCTGATATCCAGCCGCGGGATTCTGACGACTCCATACACCGGCCAGATCCTGAACAATCCTACGGGAATCCAGACGAAACTGTCCGTTTCGGCGGGCACTTGGACGGGGCTGGACAACTCGATGACGATCGATCCGCTCAATGTCAATACCTACGACATGCGGATCGACCTTGGTACTACAACTAGTAATACATACCGCGTATACATGAAGATCGCGGACACGGTGGCGGGGAATTCAGGCGCGGACGAAGGCCTGCTCAAGACGGGCGTCGTGAACACCGGGTCCGGGGAGGTGACGGTCGTGAGCGTTCCGTACCTTTATACGATAGAGGTGCTGTCACAGAGCATCGTAAACCCCACCGAACGTTCGAAGCAGTCCGTCCTGTACCAGTATTGATGCGGATGCGCGCGCTCCGTTGTTATTTATTGGCCGCGATACTGACCCTTTTCGCGGGTTGTTCCGGCGACCGCAAGCCCCCTGCCGCGATTCCTCCGGCCGGAAGCGAGGCGGCGGGCACCGTCGGGCAAACCCGGGAACAGGCGGACGGGAGCTCTTTACGCATTGAACCGGCCAATATACACAGAGGGATGACCGTAAGGGCATCCCTGGATCCCGGACTTCCTGCCGTGATCCGGTTCGAATGGCTCGTAAGGGGCGAGCCGGTGCAGAGCGGCGCGGATTCCTCGCTGGAAACGGCCCGGTTCCGGAAAGGTGACTCGATCCAGGTCCGGGCTGTTTCAGACGGCCGGACGTTCTCCTCCCAGCCAGCGACGATACTGAACTCCCCACCGGAGATCCGGGAAATAAGGTTCGTACCTGGAACCTCCTTGCAGTCAGGCGCCCTAGGAGTGGAAGCCGATGTGGTCGACGCCGACGGGGATGAAACGCGGGTGGAGATCGCGTGGAGGAAGAACGGCGAGCCGGCGGGGAACGGGAGCCGCCTCGGGGTTCCAGTGAGACGAGGCGATAAAATCGAAGTCACCATCACTTCTTTCGACCTCGAGGGGCAGGGCAAGAGCGCGACTTTGACCAGAGAGATCCGGAACACGCCTCCGGTAATCGAAGGGCAGGAGCAGTTTCAGGTCGCAGGGAACGTCGTCACCTTTCATGTGCGCGCCTCCGACCCTGACGGCGACCCCCTCGCGTTCGCATTGAAGGAAGCGCCTGCCGGGATGCAGATCGACCGCGCGACGGGTTGGGTGCGATGGGAAACGGCCCGGGGAAAGACAGGAAAGGTGCCCTTCACCGTCCTGGTGTCGGACGGTTCGGGAGGGGAGTCGACGGCCCGGTTCACGGTGACGATCGCGGAAGAACCTCCCCAAGTTAAGCGTTAAGATACAGCCGGAAGGCGGGTCGCCTGCTTGGAAGGAAAGCCGGAGAGCGGAAATCGCGGGTTTTCCCGGGTAGAGGCGATCGTCGCCCTTCTCATCCTCCTGATAGGCGTGTTCGGTCTCGCCATGATCCAGTTGACCGCCGTCACGGCAAGGAATCAACCTGCCTCAACAAGAGTGCGCGTCGCCACGGACTTGGCGCAGGACACCCTCGACCGGTTACAGGAGGTCGAGTGGAACTCGCTCCGGTCCTCGCGCCCCGACGGTTTCATGCAAGGAACCGATGGAGTGTCCCCGTCTTTTTTCCGCCTCCACGAGGCGGCAGGAGATTCCGTCTCCGTGCAAGGGACCAATTACTACCGCATCTGGCAGGTGACGCCTGACAGCGAGATCCCCGCCCTTAAAACGATCGCAGTCTGGTGCTGCTGGTTCCAGGGAGAAGTCGGATGGCGCCAGGTGGTCCTCGTCACCCAGCGAGCCGATGCTGGTTTCTGACCGTATGCAAGCCCGCGGCGGAAGCGCCATCGTCCTTGCCATCCTCCTCCTCGTCCTGCTCAACGCGATAGGGATGTACGCGGTATCCCTCACGGGATCCGTCGCGGAAGGGCAGCGGCATTACCAGGCGGCCGTGGCGAAAAACATGGCGCGGGCCGGCGCCCATGCCGCCATAGCTCGACTCCCCGGCCTTTTTCCGCAGGAAACCCCGTATCTGCGCCGGATGGCCGTTGGCCCGGATCTGACGGGAAAATATTCGGTGACCTCCCGAAGAGCCGGAGAGACTCTTGCGGGACAAGGGAAGGAAAGGGGGATCGTCTTCGAGGATTACGCGATCCTTTCGGAGGGGAGTGCATCCGGATCTTACGGGGGAACGTCCCGCGTGCACGCGGAGGTCCGGATAGGGCGCGTCTCTTCCGGCAAGATCGACGCACAGGCGCCGGGAGTCCGCGCGCGGATCCTCAAGTGGGAGGAATCCGGACGATGAAAAATGGAATCGACGGGGCGATCGCCTCTCGCATATAGTAATGCCGTCATGGAAAAACGAAAGAAGACGCGCAGGATATTCGTGGGAAGCGTCCCCGTAGGCGGAGGCGCCCCGGTTTCGGTACAGAGCATGACGACCACCGACACGCGTGACGCAAGGGCGACCATAGGACAGATACGGTCGCTCGCACGCGCTGGGTGCGAGATCGTCCGCGTAGCGGTGCCGGACGAGGCGGCCGCGCGCGCGTTCCGGAAAATCCGGTCCGCGTCGCCTATCCCCGTGATCGCGGACATCCACTTCAACCATCGACTGGCGGTCGCCTGCGCGGAAGCAGGCGCCGACGCCCTGAGGATAAATCCAGGGAACATCGGGGGAGAGGCGAATACGCTTGCGGTTCTGCGCGCGGCGCGAGCGAACGGCGCCACGGTACGGATCGGCGTCAACGCAGGCTCATTGGAGAAGGACCTCCTTCACAAGCACGGGGGGCCCACGGCGGACGCTCTGGTCGCCAGCGCCGCCCGATGGGTCCGCTTCTGCGAAAAGGCGCGCTTCCGGAAGGTCAAGTTTTCCCTGAAGGCATCGGACGTGGTCACCACCGTCCAGGCGTACCGGAAGTTTTCAAGGCGATTCGACTACCCGCTTCACATCGGGGTGACGGAGGCAGGGACGCTCGTTTCCGGCGCGGTCAAGTCGGCAGTGGGGCTGGGGATCCTCCTGTCCGAAGGGATAGGCGACACCCTGAGGGTCTCCTTGACGGGGCCGCCGGAAGAGGAGGTCCGGGTCGGTTGGCAGATCCTCAAGAGCCTTGGATTGCGGGAGCGGGGCCCCGACTTCATTTCCTGTCCGACATGCGGGAGGGTGTCGATCGACGTCGTGGGAATAGCGCATGAGGTTGAGCGGCGCCTGTCGGGCCTTTCGGCTACCTTGAAGGTGGCAGTGATGGGATGCGCGGTGAACGGGCCGGGCGAGGCGAGGGAGGCCGACGTAGGGGTCGCCGGCGGCAGGGGAGAAGGGCTGATCTTCGTTCGGGGAGAGGTCGTCAAGAAGGTGAAGGAGAAGGACATCGTGGCCGAGCTGGTCCGTGCGGCGGAACGCCTGGCTGCAATCGGGAGGAAACGGAATTGATAAGGTACTCGCGATATCTCATGCCGACCACCAAGGAAACTCCTTCCGACGCCGAGGTGGTAAGCCACAGGTTGATGCTGCGCGCCGGGATGATCCGGAAAGTCGCCTCCGGGATCTACAACTACCTTCCCGCGGGGCTCCGAGTGCTGAGAAAGGTCGAGAAGATCATCCGGGAGGAAATGGACCGCGCCGGGGCGCAGGAAGTGCTGATGCCCACGGTCGTCCCTTCGGAGCTGTGGAAGGAGAGCGGCCGCTGGGACGCCTACGGCAAGGAATTGCTGCGGTTCCGGGACCGGGCCGACCGGGAGTTCTGCCTTGGGCCCACGCACGAGGAGGTGATCACCGACCTTGTCCGCCGGGAGGTGCGATCGTACCGGCAGCTCCCCTTGAACCTCTACCAGATACAGGACAAGTTCAGGGACGAGATCCGGCCGCGGTTCGGCCTGATGCGCGGCAGGGAGTTCTTCATGAAGGATGCCTATTCCTTCGATGCGGACGAGGAAGGCGCCGCGGAGTCGTACAGGAAGATGTACGACGCATATTGCCGCATCTTCAGCAGGATGGGGCTTTCGTTCCGGGCGGTGGAAGCCGACACGGGGTCGATCGGCGGAAGCAGCTCCCACGAGTTCATGGTCATCGCCGAATCGGGGGAGGACGCCATCGTCTCCTGCGGTTCCTGCTCATACGCCGCGAACCTCGAGAAGGCCGAGTGCGTTCCCCCGGCCGCCGGATCGCCCGGAACGGTGGCGAAGGTCGGCAGTCCGCGGAAAGTCCCCACGCCGGGAAAGCGGGCCATCGCCGAGGTCGCCTCGTTCCTCGGTATCGACCCGGGTAACCTTATCAAGACTCTGCTGTTCGAGTCCGAGAAGGGGGACGTCGCGATCCTGGTTTCCGGCAGGTACGAGGTCAACGAAGTGAAGGTGAAGAATTTCCTGGGCGTGGAGTGGGTCCGGCTGGCGCCGGAGGAGAGGATCAGGGAGCTTACAGGCGCTCCATCCGGGTATGCGGGGCCGGTGGGGCTGAAGCTGCGCCTCCTGGCCGATCATTCCGTACGTGCGATAGCATCGGGTGCTGCAGGGGCGAACGAGAAGGATGCGCACCTGGCGGACGTCGTCCCCGGGAGGGATTTTTCTCCGGAAACGTATTCGGACTTCCGTCTTGTGACGGAGGATGACCGCTGTCCCAGGTGCGGGGGCGCTTTGCGGTGTTCACGCGGGATCGAGGTCGGGCACGTCTTCCGCCTCGGGACGAAATACAGCAAGTCGCTTTCCGCCACCTATCTTGACGCCGGCGGGAAGGAGCGCCTGATCGTGATGGGCTGCTACGGGATCGGGGTGGGGCGGACCGCCGCCGCGGCCATCGAACAGCACAACGACGCCGACGGAATAGTCTGGCCGATCTCCATCGCGCCTTTCGAGGCGGTAGTCGTCCCCGTCAATGTAAAACACGAAGGTATCGCGCAGGAGTCGGCGCTCATCGCAGGTGAGCTTTCCGCAAGAGGAATAGAGGTCCTGCTGGACGACCGGGACGAGCGTCCGGGTATCAAGTTCAAGGACGCCGATCTTTGCGGCATCCCCGTGCGGGTGACGTTCGGAGAGAAGAACTTCGCCGCGGGTTTTGCGGAGGTAAGGGACCGCAGGACGGGGGAGACAGAAAGGGTGGAAATCTCGCGGCTGGCGGAGCGCGTCCATGCCGCGGTCGAGGCGAAGAGAAAGGAGTGCTCGCAATGAAGGACCGCATCATCGTTGCGCTGGACACTGACTCCCCGGACAAGGCGCTGTCAACGGTTGCCGCCCTCGCGGGCGAGGTGGGGCTGTTCAAGGTCGGGATGGAGCTGTTCCCGCGCGGCGGCCCGCGGCTCGTGGAGAAGATACGGGAGGCGGGCTCCCGGATCTTCCTCGACCTGAAATTCCACGATATCCCCAATACGGTGGCGGGCGCGGTGAAATCGGCAGTGGCGCTGGGAGTTTCCTTCACGACGGTCCACGCGGCCGGGGGGAAGGCGATGCTTGCCGCGGCGGCCGAAGCCGCTGCCGGAAGCGGGACGACGATCCTGGCCGTCACGGTGCTGACCAGCCTCGACGACGCAGACCTTTCAAACATCGGATACGCCTTGCGCACGGGGGATGCCGTGACGCGGCTTGCGTCCCTTGCCGTGGAAGCGGGCATCGGCGGCATCGTCTGCTCGGCGAAGGAGGTCGCAACACTTCGGGCCCGGTTGGGCGGCAAGGTGACGCTCGTGACTCCCGGCGTCCGGCTTCCCGAAGATTCCGTCGGGGACCAGAAGCGCGTGGTCACTCCATACGATGCGATCCGCGCGGGAGCCGATTACCTCGTCGTCGGCAGGCCCATAACGAAAGCGGCCGATCCCGTCGCGGCTGCGCGCAAGTTCGCGGCCGAGATGAAGCGAGCGCGCCTGAACCCGTGAGCAGGAAAAGGGCTGTAGAACAGGTTATCGCCACTGATGATGAAGACACCACGTTGCTGGCGGAGCCGCCGCAGGAGGGGGGCGAAGTGAGGTTAAAGCGCAGACGGGCGATTTGGGAACGAGCGCCCGGCGAGCCACGAACGGAGTCCCCCCTCCGAGGCGGCGCAGCCGTT
>JAGVHM010000205.1 GCA_020056545.1 bacterium | reverse complement strand
TGCTTCTCCGAAAAGAGGGCGTCTCCCTCCCGCGCCCCTTTCATCCCCGCCTGCTCCAGCAGCCGGGCCGCTTTCTCTCCGCCCCTGGGGTTGCGGAAAGTCGATCCGAAGGTCCGCTCTCCCCAAGGCTGGGAGGCCCGGCGCTTCTCGTTGAAAGCCTTTATCCTTTCGAACACCTGGTCCGTCGCGCCGTAGGCCAGGCGGAAGCCCACGCGGGCGATGATCCCGCGCACCTGGAAGTCCGCCTCGCGGTAGCCGAAACGGATGTCGCGCGATTCCATGCGGACAAGCCTGCCCTCCATGTCCACGATTTCCACCCACTCGGCGATTTCGCCTATCGACCGTCCGTAGGCGCCCGCGTTCATCGAGACCGACCCGCCGACCGACCCGGGGATTCCGGCCATCTCCTCCGCGCCGGAAAGCCCGGACAGCGCGCAGAGCACCGCGAACCGCGGGAGCATCGTCCCGCCTTCCGCGACGACCGAACCCCCGGTGGAGAAGACCATCTTCCCCATGTTCTTCTTGAGGCACATCACCGTGCCCCGGACGCCGCCGTCATGTACGAGCAGATTGCTGCCCGCCCCCAGGAAACGCACTGTCCGGCCTATCCCGCGCTCCGCCTTCAGTATCTCCTGGACTTCGGTGACAGAGCGCGGGAACACCATCCGCTCGGCGGCGCCGCCCATGCCGACCGTGGTGAAATCGCGGAGCTTGGCCCCGTAGACCTCTTCCACTCTTCCCGTGGATGTGCCCATTCCCTTTCCCTTTGCCCGGCCGTCAGCCGGATAGCACGCTTTCTCCCAGTTTCCAGACATCGCCCGCTCCCATCGTCAGGAATATATCCCCGGGGCGAAGCATGGGGACTATCGCGCCAGCCGCGTCCCCCGCTTTCCCCGCGTAGATAGCCGCCTTGTGCCCATGCTCTCCGACCGCCTCGCAGAGGCGCTCCCCCGTAGCGCCGGGTATGAGCGCTTCCCCGGCGGAGTAGACTTCGAAGACGAACAGCAGGTCCGCGTTGTTGAACGCGGATATGAAATCCCTGAAGAGGCCGTGCGTCCGGGAATACCTGTGGGGCTGGAATCCGACGACGATCCTCCGGTCCGGCCACACCTCCCGGGCGGCGGCCAGCGTCGCCCGTATCTCCGCGGGGTGATGCCCGTAATCGTCGACGACGGTCACGCCGTCGCGCTCCCCCTTCACCTGGAACCGCCTCACCACGCCGCCGTACTCGGCCAATCCAGCCACAACGCGGTCGAAGGGTATGCCAAGCTCCATGGCGACCGCCACGGCGGCGAGGGCGTTGCTCACGTTGTGCCTGCCTGGCGCCTTCAGGGTTGCCTCCCCGAGCGGCTCGCCGCGACGGATCACCCGGAAACGGTTGTTCATGCCCTCGTGCTCCACGCCGTCCGCGCGATAGTCCGCGTGGGCCGAAAACCCGTAGGTGACGAACGTCTTGGCGACCGACGGTATCAGTTCCTGCACGTTCGGATGGTCGATGCACAGCACGGCGAAACCGTAGAAGGGAACCTTGTTGATGAAGTGCAGGAAGGTCTCCTTGATCTGCCCGATCCCGGAATAGAAGTCCAGGTGCTCAGGATCGATGTTGGTCACCACCGCCACCGTCGGTGAAAGCTTGAGGAACGAACCGTCGCTCTCGTCGGCCTCCGCCACTAGGAACTCGCCCTGTCCCAGCTTGGCGTTGGAGCCCAGGCTGTTGAGCTTGCCGCCCACGACGGCGGTCGGGTCCCAGCCCGCCGAGGCCAGGATCGTGGCCACCATCGACGTTGTCGTTGTCTTGCCGTGCGTCCCGGCTATCGCGATCCCGTATTTCATCCGCATCAGCTCGGAGAGCATCTCCGCGCGGGGGATTACCGGGATCTTGCGCCGGTGCGCCTCCACCACCTCCGGGTTGTCGGCCTTTACCGCCGAGGAAAACACGACCACGTGCCCGTCGTCGGGCACATTCCCGGGAGCGTGCCCGGTCCGGATCTCCGCGCCCAGACCCTCAAGCCGGTCGGTCGTGTCGGAGCGGCGCAGGTCCGAACCGCTGACGCGGTATCCCAGGTTTAGGAGAAGCTCCGCGATGCCGCTCATCCCGATGCCGCCGATCCCGACGAAGTGGATGCGCAGCCCCTTTCTATACACGGCGTGCCTCGGCTTTCCCAATTCGCCGGATGGCCGAAAGGACGATCTGAGCCGCGGCGTCCGGCCGGGAAAACCCAGACGCCGCCTCCCCCGCGGCGGCGCGGCGGCGGGGATTGCCGACCCATTTCATCAGCGCTTCGAGAACCTTTTCCTCCGTCGCCTTGTCCTGCGTCATCCACACGCCGGCGCCGGTCGCGCAGAACTCCTCCGCATTCCTCTCCTGGTGCCGGTCGGCGGCGTGCGGGTAGGGGATGAGGATGCACGGCTTCCCGAAGAGGGCGGCCTCAGCGATGGAGAGCGCCCCCGCCCGCATGACGACGGCATGGCACCGGGCGAAGACCTCCCCGATCCGCTCGGTGAAGGAAAACGGCTCGATCGGGAGCTGTTCCTCGCGCACCGTCGCCGACACCGACTCGAACTCCCCGGGGCCTGTCTGCAGCACGAATTTCATCGCGTACCCTTCCCTCTTTACGCGTCTTGCCATATCAACCACGAGCCGGCTGATCGCGCGGGCCCCCTGAGAGCCTCCCAGCGCGAAGACGACGAAGGAATCCCCCTCTTCCAGCGGGGTCCCCTGCTGCCGCGCGGCGGCGATTTCCCGGCGGACGGGGTTTCCCGTGACCTCTACCTTGCCAACCGGAAAATAGGGGACGGCCCCCTCGAATCCCACGTACACGCGTCTTGCCATCCTTCCCAGCATCCTGTTCGCCCTGCCCGGCACGGCGTTCTGCTCCTGGAGGAACAGGGGGACGCCCGCCATCAACGCCGCGACGGCGACCGGCACGGAGGCGTAACCTCCGACCCCGAAGACCAGGTCCGGCCGGCGGCGCCCGAGCACCGAGAACGCGGAGGATATTCCCTTCACCATCATGGCCACGCCAAGCAGACCTCCCGCCCCCTTGCCCAATACCTGGCCGGACGGCACGAAATCGATTTCGAACCCGCGCCCCGGGACCGTCCTCGCCTCGAGTCCGCCCTCCGTCCCGACGAAGGAGACGGCTCCTCCGGGGACGAGGTCGAGGAACGCCTCAGCAAGCGCTATCCCCGGAAAAACGTGCCCTCCGGTTCCCCCGCCCGCGATTGTCAGAGTCAGCGACAAAGGCCTCCGCCCCTTTCATCGAAATGTTTATCAGCACGCCCATCGCGGCCATGTGGAGAAT
>JAGVHM010000092.1 GCA_020056545.1 bacterium | reverse complement strand
GTCGATCTGCGGCCCGCCGCCGTGCACGACCACGGGGCGAATCCCCACGAACTGGAGCAGAACCACGTCCTCGGCGAAGGAGGCCATCCGCTCGTCGCCGGCCATCGCCGCTCCTCCGTATTTCACGACGATCGTTTTCCCGGAGAACCTCCGGATGTACGGCAGCGCCTCGATCAGCGTCTCCGCTTTCTGTATGTACCCTTTCATTACCTCTCCCGTTCCTTAGCGCTCCAGTTCATAAATGCGGCAACATTGAATCGCATGGTGTCCGGACTCCGGGCTCGTACGCCGCTCCTTGGACCGCCTTAGCCTCGGCGATCACGCCATCGGCCCCCTGCGGCCGCCTCACCCGCCTGTCGGGCTCCACAAGGTCGCCCTTTTCCTCCCTGTTCGGTCGGCGGCGGGTTCGGAGTTCAAATCTGAATGTTCCTTCCAAAGATTCGAACTCCCCCGCTGCGCCCTGCGTCCGCTTTCCCGTACCCCTGAATCGGAGCATTTCGCTTGTCACAGAATATACCTGCTCAGGTCGACGTCCCTGACTATGCCGGAGAGCTTCTCGTCGACGTACGGCTTCCGGATGACGATCTCCTGCTTTCCTATCTCCGGCGCCGAGAACAACAGATCCTCGAGAAGCTTCTCCACGATCGTATAGAGGCGCCTCGCGCCTATGTTCTCCGTGCGTTCGTTCACCTCGAACGCCATCTCCGCGATCCGCTCCACCGCATCGGGGGCAAACACAAGGCGCACCCCTTCGGTTCCCAGAAGCTCCGCGTACTGTCGCGTCAGCGCCCCGTGCGGCTCGGTGAGTATCCGCACGAAATCCTCCTTCGTCAGCGAATCGAGCTCCACGCGGATCGGAAACCGCCCCTGCAATTCCGGGATCAGGTCCGACGGCTTCACCGTGTGGAATGCCCCGGCCGCGATGAAAAGGATGTGGTCGGTCCGGACAATTCCGTATTTCGTGTTCACGTTGGACCCCTCGACTATCGGGAGCAGGTCGCGCTGCACCCCCTGCCGGGAAACGTCGGGGCCGACTGCGGACTCCCGTCCCGCGATCTTGTCGATCTCGTCGATGAAGACGATGCCCGCCTGCTCCGTACGCTCGACGGCCATCTGCTTCACCCGGTCCATGTCCACCATGCGGGCGGCCTCCTCGATTTCCAGGAACGAGAGCGCCTCCGGAACCCGCATACGCTTCCGCCGCACCTTTTTCGGGAAGAGGTTACCCAGCATCTCCTGGAGGTTCCCCTCGATCCCCTCCATCCCCCCTCCTCCGGAAATGCCGATGAGATCCATGGCGGGAACGGCGCTTTCCCTCACTTCCACCTCCACAGTCCCCTCGGACAGCTTCCCTTCACGGAGCATCGCACGCAGCCGCTCCCGTGACTCCTCCGTCTTCGTCTCCGCTTCCGCGGAAGGGCTTCCCTGAGCCCTGGGCGGGGCCGGGGGAAGCAACAGATCAAGAAGACGCTCCTCCGCGCTCGCGCGGGCCTTCCCCGCCACCCTCCCCATTTCTTCCGTGCGCACGAGGTGAACCGCTATCTCGACAAGGTCGCGGATAATGGATTCCACGTCGCGGCCGACGTATCCGACTTCCGTGAACTTGGACGCCTCGACCTTGATGAACGGCGCCTGGGCCAGACGCGCCAGCCGCCTCGCGATCTCCGTCTTCCCCACGCCGGTGGGCCCGACCATTACGATGTTCTTCGGCGCTATCTCATCCCGCAGCTCCTCGGGAACCTGCATCCTGCGCCACCGGTTGCGAAGCGCGATCGCCACGGCGCGCTTGGCCTTTTCCTGGCCGACGATGTGGCGCGACAGCTCCGCCACGATCTCCCTGGGGATCAGGTGTTTGGCGCCCCATTGCTCCCTTGCCGCACCCGTCATGGCGCCTCGACCTCCTCGGCCGTCATGTAATCGTTTGTGTACACGCAGATCCCCGATGCGATGCGGAGCGCCTCGCGCGCGATATCGATGGCCGGAAGTTCCGTGTGCCGCAACATCGCCCGCGCCGCGGCCAGGGCGAACGGTCCGCCGGATCCCACTCCGATCGCGCCGTCGTCCGGCTCCACGACGTCACCGCTGCCGGACAGCAGCATGAGGTCCCGTCCGTCGGTCACGACCATGACGGCGTCCAGCCGCCGGAGGACCCGGTCCGTCCTCCACTCCTTCGCAAGCTCCACCGCCGCCCTGCGCAGGTTCCCATGGAACTCCTTCAGCTTCCCTTCGAACTTCTCGAACAGCGTGATGGCGTCCGCGGTGGCCCCGGCGAATCCGGCCAACACCCGGTCCTCGTGCAGGCGGCGGATCTTCCGCGCCGTTTGCTTGAGGATGGTGCTTCCCATCGTCACCTGGCCGTCCCCCGCCATAGCGACGCGCCCGCCCCGGGAAACAGCCACGATGGTCGTGCCCCGCATGCCGCTCACGTTCTCCTCCACGCGCGTGAAAGCGGATGGGCCGATTCGTACGCGCGCATCAGGTGACCCACGTTTACCCTCGCGTATCGCTGCGTGGTGGACAGCGACGCGTGCCCGAGCATCTCCTGTATGGCCCGAAGATCCGCTCCGGACTCGAGGAGATGGGTGGCGAACGAATGCCTCAGGCCGTGCGGCGACAGGCGCCTTCCGACATTCGCCCTGCGCAACGCCTCCTCCAGGATCCGCGCCAGGCTGCGCGCGGTTATCGCCCCTCCCCGCATATTACGGAAGAGGGCGTCCCGCACCGGCGCCTCCCTGTGCCGACGGGCCGCAAGGTATCCCTTCAAAGCCCCGACGGCCTTCTCGCCGACCGGGACTACCCGGACCTTCCGTCCCTTCCCTAAAACACGAACCGTTCCCTCGTCGAGGTTGACATCCTCCCGCTTGAGGGAAACCAGCTCCCCCGCGCGCAGGCCGGAGGAGTAAAGCAGCTCCAGCATCGCCGCATCCCTTGCCTCGCGCTCGCCCCCCGCGGGCAGGGAGCGCAGCAGGTCCATCATCTCGTCCACCGGGAGAAACTCCGGCAGCCGCATCTCGCAGCGCGGGGCCGTTATCGACGCGGCGGGGTTTCCGCGTATCTCCCCCTGTCCCAACAGAAAATCGAAGAAGGATCTTATCGCCGAAATCTTCCGGGCCATGGTCGAGGACTTCCGGCCCGGGAACCTGGCCGCGAGGAACTTCCGCAGGTCCGCCGCGGTGACGTATTTCCAGCCGCCCTTCCCCTTTTCCGGGTCCTTTCCCTCCGACGCGCCGAGGAAAGAGCGGAGCTCGGACACTTCGCGCAGATACGCGCGCACCGTCTCGCCCGAAGCGTTCCGCTCCGAAAGGAGGAACTGCGAGAACCGTCGAATCGCGGACCCCATTCCCGTCAACCGTCCCTTTCATGAAACATGAAAAAGGAAAAGATTTATGTAACACATAAGGGGTTAAAAATGAAGAATCTTTTGCGGAAATCCCTGATCGCGGATAGTGCGGCGGCGGCCTGTTTCTCCTTCCTCTCCCGCTTCTTTCCGGGAGGCGGTTCGGGGAGGAGGCCGAAGTTGGCGTTCATCGGCTGAAACCCCGCCTTGCGGGGGACCGTGATGTGTCGCAGGAGGGCCCCGGTCATCGAGGCTTCCGGAAATGCCTCGGGAGCCCGCCCTTCCGCCATCGCCACGGCCGAAACCGCCGCGACGAATCCCGCGGCGATCGATTCGACGTACCCCTCCACTCCGGTGATCTGCCCGGCGAAGAACAGCCCTTTCCTGACGCGCGACTCAAGCCACGGATGGAGGTGGCGCGGGGCGTCGAGAAAGCCGTTCCGGTGCACCGACCCGTGCCGAAGGTATTTCGCGCGTGCGAGGCCGGGTATAAGGGAAAAGACCCGCTCCTGCTCAGTGTATGCAAGCTTCGTCTGGAAACCCACGAGGTTGAGCATCGTCCCCGCCGCGTTCTCCTTCCTCAATTGCACCACGGCGTGCGGATTCTTGCCAGTTCGCGGGTCCTTTAGCCCCACGGGCCGCATCGGGCCGTAAAGGAGGGTCTGCGGCCCCCGGCGCGCCATCGTCTCCAGAGGCATGCACGATTCGAAGTACTTCTCCTCCTCGAACTCCCTTGCGGGAACCGTGCGCGCGGAAAGCAAGGCGGACAGAAAGGCCTCGTACTGCCCGCGCGTCATCGGAAGATTCAGATAGTCGCCTTCTCCCGCACCGTACCGGTCGGCCGTGAAGGCCGCCTCCGTATCGACGGTGGAAGCGTCGACTATCGGCGAGATGGCGTCGTAGAAATAGTATCCTTCGTCGCCCAGTAAAGACCGGATCGAGTCTGATAGCGCTTTCGAAGGAAGGGGGCCGCATGCAAGGATCACCGGCGTCGAATCCGGGATCGACCGCGCCTCCGCCTGCGTCACGCGGATGTTCCCGCGGGAGCGGACGGCTTCCGTGACGGCCCGCCCGAAGATTTCGCGGTCCACGGCCAGCGCTTTCCCGGCCGGCACGCGTGCGCGACGGGACAGGAACAACAGGTTCGAACCGAGCTCACTCAGCTCCGCCTTGAGCAGCCCTTTCCCCGACGACAGCTCCTCGGAGCCGAGGGAATTGCTGCACACAAGCTCCGCGAACCACGCAGACCGATGGGCCGGCGAGGAGACATCCGGCCGCATCTCCACCAGCTCCACCGGAATCCCCGCGGCGGAAAGGACCAGCGCCGCTTCCGAACCCGCCAGGCCGGCCCCGACGACGGTGACCCTCCCATCATGATGCGGGGGCGGAATCGCCATTCATCCCTCTCTCGGGAAGAAACACGGAAAATATGCTTCCATGTCCCGGCTGGGAGCGCACCTCGATGAACCCGCGGTGAATCTGCACTATCCTCTGCGAAATGGAGAGCCCCAGGCCTGTCCCCCCCTCCTTCGTCGTGAAGAAAGGATTGAAGATCTTCGCCGTGTTTACGGAATCGATCCCCCTGCCGGTGTCGCTCACCGTCATGACCGCGTAACGTTCCCCGTGCCGGACCTGCGGGAAAAGGTCCATCCGGACGTGCCCGCCTGCGGGGGTGGCCTGCACGGCGTTCCGCACGAGATTCCAGAGCACCTGTTTCAGCTGCTCGGGATCGCCGTCGACGACAAGGTTGCGCAGAACGAGGTTCTCCATGTGCACGCCCTTCTCCCGCGCCTCCCCCGCACGAACCGCTTCCGCGACTTCGCCTATCAGGTCGGCCAGGTTCACCGCCCCGATGTTGCGCAAGGAGGGGCCGGTATAGGCGAGGAAATCCGATATAAGGCCGTTTAGCCGCATGCTCTCCCGCTCGATTATCTCAAGGAGCATACGGGATTCGTCGCCAAGCTCGGGGGACTCGCGCAGCATCTGCGAGGAGCCCGCTATGGAGGCGAGGGGGTTCCTTATTTCATGGGCAAGACCCGCTGCGAGCTCCCCGACTCCCGCCAGCCGGTCGGATATCCGGACGCGAGCTTCCATCTCCTTCACGGGGGTAAGATCCTGGAATATGACCACCCGCCCGATCACACCTCCTTCGGCATCCCTCAAGGGGGAGGAGGAAAACCCAAGGAAGATCTCCACGCCGTCCGCCCGGCGGAACGAGATCTCGGGACGCGGGAGCCGCGATTCGCCGCGCGGATCCGAAAGCTCGAGCCCGGCGAGGACATCCTCGACCAGCTTGCCGGTCGCCTCCTCCCTCCGCACGGCCAGGATGTTGCAGGCCGTGTCGTTCATCAGGTTGACCCGCCCGCGCGTGTCGGCCGTCAGGATCCCGGAGGGGATGTTGTCGACCACGTGCTTGTGGAAGGATTCCAGCTTGAGGAAATCGTCCTCGCGCGCCAGGATGCGCTGGCGGGACTTGCGGATGTCCTCTCCCAGAAGACCGGACAGGAGCCCGGTCAGGAGGAACCCGACCGAGTTCGTCAGGGAAGGGCGGAGGAAATGGGACCAGGCAAGGTGCACGCTCTCGGCGCCGGGGGGCGTAAGGACACCCTGCATCTGGAGATAAAGCATGGTCACGTAGGAAGCGGCGGAGAGCACGGCCCAGATCATCGCCCCTTTCATGAACAGCTCGAAGCTCCCCAGGAGGATGAAGACGATGTACATGAAGGAGAAGACGCTGTCGTAAAGCCCCGTGGCGAAGACCACCAGGGATACGAACGCCACGTCCACCGCAGCCTGGACGACGGAGACCCGCAGGGACAGGTCGCCGGCGCCCCACATGGCGAAGCGCAGCAGTAGCCAGCCGTAGGACAGGACCACCGCGGCGTATAGGTAGCGGAACCCGCCGGCGATGATGAGCTCCGGCTCCTGGAAATGGATCGAAACCACCGAAGCAAGGAGGGCGAAGGTGATCCCGGTCCGCACCAGCAGGAGGTTGTGCCCTCCTGCGGCTTCTTCCCGCCGACCCCCTAGGCCCGCATTTCTCACCATGCTTCCGCGGGGACCGCCGACACCTCTACCCGCCGACGACGCCTGCCAGCTTGAAGATCGGCAGGTACATCGCGACGACGAGCCCGCCGATGATGACGCCCAGGAAGATCATCAGGATCGGCTCCAGAAGGGAGGTCAGGGCCTCGACGGCCATGTCGACTTCCTCGTCGTAGAAATCGGCGATCTTGTTGAGCATCGTGTCAAGAGCCCCGGTGGCCTCCCCGACGGAAACCATCTGGGTCACCATGGATGGAAACACCTTGCTCTCGCTGAGGGGCTCCGCGATCGTCTTCCCTTCGCTGATGCTCGTCCGGGCCTTCAGAATGGCTTCCTCGATCACACGGTTTCCCGCGGACTTGGCGACGATGTCCATGCTCTCAAGGATCGGGACGCCGCTGCTTACCATCGTTCCGAGCGTGCGGGAGAATCTTGCAACGGCTATTTTCTGAAGGAGCCCTCCGACGATCGGCAGTTTCAAGAGCAATATGTCGGTATTCCGGCGTCCGTTTTCGGTGCCGCGATACCAGCGGCCCGTTATGACCAGCAAGGCGATGAGAACCAACCCCACAATGAAATATTTCTGGGTGAAGGCGCTCATTGCGAGGACGGCCTGAGTGGGGGCGGGAAGCGCCTGTCCGAAGTCATCGAACATCTTTCCGAAGATCGGGATCACGTACACCAGCAGAACCACCGTGACGACGAGCGCCACCGCTATGATGGTGGACGGGTACACCATCGCTCCCTTGATTTTCTTGGCAAGCCTCAACGCCTTTTCTATGTAAGCCGCAAGCCGCGAGAGGATGGTGTCGAGTATCCCTCCGGTTTCCCCCGCCTGTACCAGGTTCACGAAAAGCTCGTCGAAGACCTTCGGATGTTTGGACAGGGCGTCGGCGAATGTAGAGCCGCTCTCCACGTCCTCCTTCACCTTCATGACGATCTTCTTGAACGCCTTGTTCTCCTGCTGCATGCCGAGGATGTCCAGGCACTGGACCAGGGGAAGCCCCGCGTCGATCATCGTGGCGAACTGGCGCGTGAATATCGCGAGTTCCCTCTGGGTCACCTTCCCCCGGACCCACGGCATGCTTATCGCAAATCCCGCAGCCTTGGGCTTGACCTTCACGGGAACGACCTGCTGCCTGCGAAGATGGGCCAGCACAAACGCCTCGTTTGGCGCCTCGATCTCCCCGGTGAGCGTCCGCCCCGCCTTGGACTTTCCTTCCCAGACGAATTTCGCCATCGTATCCTCCGTGGACCCTGGCTGCTCCTAAACCCTTCTCCCGGCTCCATGCGGGCCTGCGCTCTGCGCCGCCGTCAGGAGATTGCGGAACTCGTCGGGATCGGAGCTCCTGCCCACCGCGTCATCGAGCGTGATGTCCCTTCGCAAATAAGACGAGAGCAACGACTGGTTCATGGTTATCATCCCGAACTTCGCCTGCCCCATCTGCATCTGGGAATAGATCTGGTGGATCTTCTCCTCCCGGATCAGGTTCCGGATCGCCGGGTTGGGGATCATCACCTCCAGGCAGAGCGCCCTGCCCGTCCCGGACCCCTTGGGAATCAGGATCTGGGAAACGACCCCCTCGAGGACGAATGACAGCTGCGCCCTGACCTGGGGCTGCTGGTAGGGAGGGAAGACGTCCAGGATGCGGTTGATGGTCTGCACGCACGAATTGGTGTGCAGGGTGGCGAAGACCAGGTGCCCTGTCTCGGCCACGGTCAGCGCCGCCTCGATAGTCTCCAGGTCCCTCATCTCGCCGATGAGCACGACGTCCGGGTCCTGCCGGAGGATGTGCTTGAGGGCCTTCTTGAACGTCAGGGTGTCCGCGTTCACTTCCCGCTGGTTGACCAGGCACTTCTTGTGGGGGTGCAGGTACTCGATCGGGTCCTCGATCGTCACGATGTGTTCATGCCGCTCCGTGTTGATCTTGTCTATCATCGCCGCGAGGGTAGTCGACTTCCCCGAGCCGGTCGGCCCTGTCACCAGAACCAGTCCCCTCGGCTTCTTGCACAGGTCCTTCAGCACCACGGGCAACCCAAGCTCCTCGAACGATCGGACACGGAACGGGATCGTCCGGAACGCCCCGGCCACGGCCCCCCGCTGCAGGTAGATGTTCGCGCGGAAGCGGCTCATCCCCTTCACCCCGAAGGAAAGATCGAGTTCCTTCTCCTCCTCGAAGCGCTGCTTCTGGGCCTCGGTCAGTATGCTGTAGCAGAGCCGCTTTGTATCCTGGGGGGCAAGGGGCTCCGCCGGCAGCGGCATCAGCCTTCCGTCCACGCGTATGGTCGGCGCGATCCCGGTGGTCACGTGCAGGTCGGAAGCTCCCTTTTCGTACATGACGCTCAGCATCTCGTGCATGGATAACATGGCCGTCATACCCCCTGTCTGCCACCTAATCGGTGGCGGTCACCCGAAGCACTTCCTCCAGAGTGGTGACTCCCTCCTCGACCTTGGAAAGCCCCGACTGCCGCAGTGTCTTCATGCCGAGCCGGATCGCTTCCCGCTTTACATCTATCGCCGACCCCCCGCGCAGGATAAGGTCCTTTAGGTCCTCCTTGACAGGCATCACCTCGTAAAAGGCTACGCGCCCCCTGAACCCGGTCCCGTTGCAGTCGTCGCATCCCTTTCCCTTGCAAGGCTGGGCGTGCTTGATCCGTTCCGGCTTCATTCCCGCTTCAAGCAGCGCCTTCGGTAATATCTTCGCCTCTTCCTTGCATTTCGCGCATATCCTCCTGGCAAGCCGCTGCGCGAGGATCAGGTTCAGCGACGACGATACCAGGAACGGCTCTATCCCCATGTTGAGCAGCCGGGTAACGGTGCTGGGCGCATCGTTCGTATGCAGGGTGGAAAGCATGAGGTGCCCGGTGAGGGCCGCTTTCACGGCGATCTCCGCCGTCTCGTAGTCGCGGATTTCGCCGACCATGATGATGTCGGGGTCCTGGCGAAGGAAGGAGCGGAGGGCGGCGGCGAACGTCAGCCCTATCTCCTCCTTGATCTGCACCTGGTTGATCCCGGCGAAGTTGTATTCCACCGGGTCCTCCGCGGTGGAGATATTGTCGGTGGTCTTGTTAAGGTCCGCCAGCGCCGAGTAGAGAGTCGTCGTCTTCCCCGAGCCGGTGGGGCCGGTGACGAGTATCATCCCGTAAGGACGATGGATGGAGTCCATGAATTCCTTGAGCGCTTCCGCCTCGAAGCCCAGTTTGGTCATGTCGAGCTGGAGGCTGGACTTGTCCAGGAGGCGCAGCACGGTCTTCTCTCCGAAAATGGTCGGCAGCACGGAGACGCGGTAATCCATCTCCCTCCCCTTACCCAACTTGAGCTTGATCCGGCCGTCCTGGGGGAGCCTGCGCTCCGCGATATCGAGGCTCGACATGATCTTCAATCTGGAGACAAGGGCGTTGCGCAGCTTGATGGGAGGGCGCATCACCTCGAAAAGCACCCCGTCCACCCGGTAGCGGATGCGGAACTCCTTCTCGTACGGCTCGATATGTATGTCAGAGGCCCGCCTTTTGATCGCGTCGGTGAGCACGAAGTTGGCGAGCTTGACGACGGGGGCGTCGTCGACGCGGCTCTCCTGGTCGATCGTATCGAGGTCTTCCTCCCGCACGACCTCCAGGTCCTCGTCCAGCTCGGAGATGATGTCCTTGAACTCCAGCGACTGGTCGAAAAACCTGTTGATCGCGGAGGTGATGTCCTTTTCGGACGCAAGCACGAGCTCCACCGCGTATCCGGTCTTGAACCCGATGGCGTCGATTATCGACATGTTCGATGGATCGGCCACCGCAACGATCAGCTTCGCCCCCACCCGGTTGATCGGAAGCGCCATGTGCTTCTGCACCAGGTCCTCGGGGAGGAGGCGGACCACCTCGGCATTGATTTCGTATTTCGAGAGGTCGACCACCGGGACGTTGAACTGGCGGCCCAGAAACGAGAGCAGTTCCTCTTCCTTGATGAAACCGGACTTGACAAGGACCGCGCCGATCCGTTCCTTCGTCTTCTTCTGGGTCTCGAGGGCGTTCCTGAGCTGATCCGGGGTGATGATGTTCCCCCGAAGAAGCATTTCCCCGATCTTGGCGGCCATCACGGACATAGAAAAGTCACCAAATAGAAATATAAATTACACTATATTTAAGCATAATATCGTTCATCCGGCTGCAACTGTTTTTCGCGCGGCGGAAAGAAATTCCCCACCGGGGACTCTCTTGCCGGTCCAAATGTAAAAACTCCTGGCCGCCTGGTGCGCCAGCATCCCGAAGCCGTCGATCGCGGAAATCCCCCGTTTTTTCAGGCGGCGAACGAGCTCTGTGCCGCCTTGACGGTAAACTATATCGGCAAAACGGGTGGTTTTCTCTACCCTTTCCACAGGGAAATTTTCCCATTCCCCTCGCAGCCCCAGGGACGTGCACTGGACGATAAGGTCGGCGCCACTAAATTCTTCAACCATCACGTGTGTTTCAAGCTTACCCGCAGATATGTTCGTCCCGGGAAACCCGGGAGATAGAACCGACGCGATCCCCTCGGCTCGCGAAATGCTCCGGTTGAGAATGGAGATTTCCCTTGCGCCGCGGCGGCACAGTTCGTAGGCGATCCCGCGGGCTGAACCGCCCGCCCCGAGAATGACCACCTTGCGGAAACGCCTACCCCATCCCGCCTCAGACACCGCGTCCAGAAAGCCTTGCCCGTCGGTGTTCTCAGCGCGAAGCCGCCTCCCCCTGACGCGTATGACATTCGCCGCCCCGCATGCATCGACCGCCTCGGACCTTTCGTCGGCGAGAGAGGCCGCCTCTTCCTTGTGGGGAATCGTGACGTTTCCGCCGAGGAAGTTGCCTTCACGGACGACCCGGAAGAAATCCGGGAGATGCCCCACGGGAAGATCCACGCCGATGTACCGTAGCCGGAGGCCGAGGCGGGCGATAACGGCGTTGTGCATCGCGGGGCTCAAGGAGTGGGACAGGGGATGTCCGACGATGAACAGGAGGGACTCCGGCCCTCCCCGCGCGACGACCTGTTCTAAGCGGGTCACCTTTCGAGTTCGAGGTTCCAGTAGGTGAAGTCCACGATGTTGAGGAATGGCAGCCACTCCCGGTGGACGGGACCCCGGAGGGAAAAAGCGTATTCAGGCGTCCAGCGCGGCCTGCCCGGACGCGCGATCATTCGCAGACCCGCCTCATCGGGCAGCATCCCCCCCTTCTTCTTGTTGCACGGCAGGCAGCTGCAGACGATGTTCTCCCACGCCGTCTTTCCACCGCGGGATCTCGGGACGACGTGGTCCAGGTTCAACTCGCTGCGGGGGTGCGTCTTGCCGCAATACTGGCACGTATTGCGGTCCCGGACGAAGATGTTGTGCCTGCTGAAACGGACGGTGCGCTTCGGGACGCGGTCGTAGGCGATGAGCACGACGACCCTCGGGACCCGGATCACTCTCCCGACGAGGCCCACCGCCTCGTCATGGGTGTGGACGGAAAGCTCGCTCCAGGAATGGAAATCGAACATCTCGTACTGCGAGTTTATCGCCCGGGCAAGGCCCGAATACAGGAGGCAGAACGCCCGGCGGACGTTCGTGACGTGTACTGGAAAATACGCCCGGTTCAGGACCAGCACGCCGGAATTCAGCATGTCTTTTTATACACTGGGGAGGTGCCTCCCTTCAACAGGGAACTTAGCGCTCAATACGCCGCTCCGTGGACCGCCTGAGCCTCGGCGATCACGCCATCGGCCCCTGCGGCCGCCTCGCCCGCCTGTCGGGCTCCGCAAGGTCGCCCTTTTCCTCCCTGTTCGGTCGGCGGCGGGCTCGGAGTTCGAATCTGATTATTCCCGCCAAGAATTCGAACTCCCCCGCTGCGCCCTGCGTCCGGTTTACCGTATTTCCGTTATGTAGTGATTAGCCCGGAACCGCGGCAGCGGAAACAAGCGCGGCGGCAAGCTCGGCGACCTCGGCGTCGCGCACGGTGCGCATGTCGAGGAGCAGTTTTCCCTTCCCTATGCGCGCGACCACAGGTGGGGTGCCCCGCCTCAGCCGTTCCTCCAGGTCCTCGACGCGTCCTTCCCGGCAGGTCACGGCCACGCATGCCGTGGGGAGCAGGACATCCGGCATCGCCCCGCCGCCGGGAGAAGAATCCGCCTTCTCCACGGACATGAGAAGACCGGCGCCTCCGGCCGCCCGGACACGCCTGATGAGTTTCCGGGCCCGGGCGCGGACGGATTTCTCTTCTTCGAACATCATCGCCAATACCGGGACGCGGGAGGCGGCCCTCCTCTCGTCGGCGTACAGCGCAAGCGTAGCGGCGAGCGCGGCCAGGCACAACTTGTCGATGCGCAGCGCCCTGGAAAGGGGGTGTTTCTTCAGCGGTTCCACCAGGGCCTTTCGCCCGGCTATGATCCCCGCCTGGGGGCCGCCAAGGAGCTTGTCCCCGCTTACGGTGACGATGCCGGGTCCGTTCGCGAGCGCCTGCCGGACGGTGGGGGTCCCCGGTATGCCGGCAGAGGAAAAATCGAAGAAGGCCCCCGAGCCGAGGTCTTCCATCACCGGGATCCCCAGGCGGTCGCCAAGGGAACCGAGCATGGCGGCGGAAACCTCTTCCGTGAACCCGGACACGCTGAAGTTGGACCTGTGGACCTTGAGGAGCAGCGCCGTCTTGGAAGTCACGGCTCTTTCGTAATCCTGGAGGCGGGTCCTGTTGGTAGTGCCCACCTCGACGAGGGTCGCGCCGCTCTCGGCCATGATGTCGGGGATGCGGAACGAGCCGCCGATCTCCACCAGCTCCCCCCGGCTGACGAGGACGTCCCTGCCCCTTGCCAGCCCCGCCAGGCACAGGAGCACCGCGGCCGCGTTGTTG
>JAGVHM010000139.1 GCA_020056545.1 bacterium | reverse complement strand
GCAGGGCTTCCTCGATCTCCCAGATGTGCTTCCCCACCCCCGAGTAGACGATCTTCGAGGGAGGCGCGCCGGCGGCGAGCGCACGGGCGAGCTCTCCGCCCGACACGATGTCCGCGCCGCTGCCCAGGTTCGTGAACGTCCGAATCACCGACCCGTTGGAGTTCGCCTTCATCGAGTAGCAGATGAGGTGCGGCATCCCCGAAAACGCCTCGTCGAACACCCGGTAATGGTGTGAGAGCGTGGCATGGCTGTATACGTACGCGGGGGTACCCACCGACTCCGCGATCCTGCGCAGCGGCACCGCTTCGCAGTGCAGCTCCCCCCGCCTTGCCTCGAAATGATGCATCGGATCACCTCTACGAATAGTGAATGAAAAATACCGTGCCGGACGTCCGCAGCGGCTCCGGCTTCGCCTTGCGGCCGCAGCCATGCGCGGCGCACAGCGACACGATCAGAAGCAGGCCCGCGCAGGCCCTCCGAATCCGACCGCTCATTTTTTCTTCAGCTCTTCGAGGCGCCGCCGGACCGTCGCCGGACCGGTCCCCCCCCGGGTGTTCCGGAGGCGGACGGAGTGTGAAAGGGAGATGGCGTCCCGGACGTCCTCGCCGATCGCCGCGTGGAAGGACCGCAGCTCCTTCAGGCCCAAATCCTTGAGCCGCTTTCCACCCTCCTCGCAGAAGCGGACGATCCTGCCCGTGATCTCGTGGGCTTTACGGAACGGGACCCCCTTCCGCGCCAGGTAGTCCGCCAGATCGGTAGCGGTGAGGAACCCGTCGTCGCAGGCGGCGCGCATCCGTTCTTCGTTCACGGTCATCCCCTCGAGGAGAAGTGCCGCGCCGATGAGCGACTCCTTGACGGTGCGGGCGGAATCGAACACCGGTTCCTTGTCCTCCTGCATGTCCCGGTTGTAGGAAAGGGGGAGCCCCTTCATGAGGGTGAGCAGGTTCACCAGGTTGCCGTACGCGCGGCCCGTCTTTCCCCGGATCAGCTCGGCCACGTCCGGGTTCTTCTTCTGCGGCATGATGCTGCTGCCGGTGCATAGCTTGTCCGGAAGGGAGATAAAGCCGAACTCGGCGGAAGACCAGTAGACCATCTCCTCGGTCAGGCGGGACAGGTGCATCATCGCCACCGCGCAGGCGAAAAGGAAGTCTGCGACGAAGTCGCGGTCGGAAACGGCGTCGATGCTGTTCTCGCATAAGCCGTCCATTCCGAGCTCCCGCGCCACGGATTCCCTGTCCAGCGGGAACGTCGTCCCCGCAAGCGCACCCGCCCCGAGGGGCGAGACGTTGGCTCGCCGCCTCGCGTCCCTGAACCGCTCCTCGTCGCGCGTGAACATCTCGTGGTACGCCAGGAGGTGATGGGAGAAGAGGACCGGCTGCGCCCTCTGGACGTGTGTGTAGCCGGGCATCACGACGCCTAAGCACTCCCCGGCCCGGAGGAGGATCCTTTCCTTCACCTTTCCGGCCAGCGCGAGTATGCCGTCGATCTCGTCACGCAGGTAGAGCCGCAGGTCGAGGGCGACCTGGTCGTTGCGGCTTCTCCCGGTGTGCAGCTTTCCGCCCGACTTTCCCACCTTCTGGATGAGACGCTTTTCCACGGCCATGTGGATGTCCTCATCCGACATGTCGAATGACATCTTCCCCGCCTCTATCTCCTTCCGGATCGCCTCCAGCGCCGATATGATCCGTTCCGCTTCCGCCCTCGGGATAATCTTCTGCTTTCCAAGCATCCGCGCATGGGCGATGCTCCCGGCGATGTCCTGACGGTACAGAAGGACGTCGAACGGGATCGAGGCGGTGAACTCCTCGACGAACCGGTCCGTCCCCCCGTCGAACCGACCTCCCCAGGCCTTCTTCTTCCCCATCTTCCTTTCAGCCTTTCCTGCTCGAAAGCATCGACAGGATCTTGAGGCGCAGCGCGTTGATCTTGATGAACCCGGTCGCGTCCGCCTGGTTGAAGACCGTCTCCTTCTCGAAGGTGGCGAAATCGGTCCGGTAGAGGGAGACCGGGCTCTTCCGGCCCACGACGGAGCAGTTCCCCTTGTACAGCTTGAGCCGCGCGGTTCCGGTCACGTTTTCCTGGGTCTTCTCGATCATCCCCTTCAGAAGGTCCATCTCCGGGGAATACCAGTACCCGTAATAGATGAGCTCGGCGAACTTCGGCATCAGCGAATCCCGCAGATGCATCACTTCCCGGTCGAGGGTGACCGACTCGACCGCGCGATGGGCGGCGTGGAGGATCGTCCCGCCCGGTGTCTCGTACACGCCGTGCGACTTCATCCCGACGTACCGGTTCTCCACCAGGTCGACCCGCCCGATTCCGTGCGTTCCCCCCAACTTGTTAAGATGCGCCAGGAGCTTCGCCGGTCCCATCCGCTTCCCGTCGACGGCGGTCGGGATCCCCTTGACGAAATCCACCTCGACGTAAACCGGGCGGTTCGGGGCTTTCTCGGGGGACCGGGTCAGGACGAACATGTCCTCGGGAGGCTCGACCCAAGGGTCTTCCAGTATCCCGCCCTCGAAGCTTATGTGCATCAGGTTGCGGTCGCTGGAGTACGGCTTCTTAGCGGTGACCGGCGTGGGTATGCCGTGCCTCTTCGCGTAGTTCACGAGGTCCGTGCGGGAGGTCAGGTCCCACTCCCTCCACGGCACGATCACGTTGATGCCGGGCATGAGGGCATAATAGGTGAGTTCGAACCGCACCTGGTCGTTCCCCTTGCCGGTGGCGCCGTGGGAGACGGAGTCGGCCTTCTCCCTCCTGGCCACTTCGATCTGTTTCTTGGCGATCAGCGGGCGTGCGATGGAGGTCCCCAACAGATACGATCCCTCGTAGACGGCGTTCGCCATCAGCGCCGGGAAGATGAAGTCGCGGACGAACTCGTCCTTGACGTCCTCGATGTACACCTTCGACGCGCCGGTTTTTTTCGCCTTGGCGCGGACGGGTGCAAGCTCCTCGCCCTGTCCAAGGTCGGCCACGAAGGCGATAACCTCGCATTCGTATTTTTCGATAAGCCATTTCAGGATGACCGAGGTGTCCAGCCCCCCCGAATAAGCGAGAACGACCTTCTTCACCTTTTCCAATTTCGCTTCCTCCGTCCGTTAATGTGGGATGAGCCTTTCCAGGAGAGCCATCTGGACGTGCATCCGGTTCTCCGCCTCGTCGAACACGGCCGACTGCGGTCCCTCCATCACCTCGTCCGTGATCTCCTCGCCACGGTGGGCGGGCAGGCAGTGCATGACTATAGCGCCTTTCCGGGCGGTCCCAAGGAGGCCGGCGTCGATGCCGAAGCCGCGGAAAGCCGCGAGGCGCCGTCTCCGCTCCTTCTCCTGCCCCATGCTTGTCCACACGTCCGTGTACAGGACGTCCGCGTCCCTCGCGGCCTCCGCCGGATCGCGAACGATACGGACGTCGCCTTTCCCGTCCGCCGATGCTTCCCGCATGACCCGCGCGCTCGGCTCGAACCCTTTCGGACAGGCCAGACGGAGCGTGAATCCCAGAAGGTGCGCAGCCTCCACCCACGAATTCGCCACATTGTTGCCGTCGCCTATGAAGGCGACTTTCATCCTTCGAAGATCGAATCCCCGCTCCTGCGCCGTCATGAGGTCCGCGAGAACCTGGCATGGGTGGTGAGTGTCGGTCAGGCCGTTTATCACGGGCACGGTCGCCGCCGAAGCCATCTCCTCGACCGTCTCCTGGAGGAACGTCCGGATCATGATTCCGTCGACGTATCGGGAGAGCGCCCTGGCGGTGTCCCGGACCGGCTCCCCCCGTGAAATCTGGGTATCCGCGGGAGACAGGAAGAGGGCATGCCCGCCCAGCCGTGTCATGCCGACCTCGAACGACACCCGCGTGCGGGTGGAGGCCTTCTGGAATATCATCGCAAGAGTCTTTCCCCCCAGCGGGCGCGGCGCTCCCCGTCGCCCCCCCTTGCGCTTCCACTCCCGGCCTGAAGAAAGGAGAGCGAGGAGTTCCCGGCTTGTCAGGTTCAGGATCCGCAGGAAGTCCTTCTTCACTTGCGTCCCTCCGTCGGCAGGGAGTCCCACAACAGGTTCAGCGCTTTCCGAATCTCCCCGTCATCCACCGTCAGGGGCGGCAGGAACCGCAGGACGTTTCCCGAGGTGGCGTTTATCACAAGCCCGTTCTGCAAGGCACGCTGCGCGATCTCCTTCGTCTCGACATCCATTTCAATGGCGAGCATCAGCCCCATCCCCCGGACCTCCCGCACGTCCGTTCTGCGCGACGCAAGGTCCGAAAGCCCGTTTCTGAAGATCTCTCCCTTCCGGGAAACCTCCTTGAGGAACCCAGGCGACCTCAGGGTTTCGAGGACGACCTTCGCCGCCGCGCAGCAGACGGGGTTTCCCCCGAAAGTGCTGCCGTGCGAGCCGGGGCCGAACGCCGCGGCCACCTCGTCCCGCGCCACTGCCGCCCCAAGGGGAAGCCCGTTGGCCAATCCTTTTGCAAGGGTGACGATATCGGGCGCAATGCCGAACCGCTCACATGCGAGTATCGCCCCGGTCCGTCCCAGCCCCGTCTGGATCTCGTCCGCCACCAGGAGAATCCCCCTCTCCCGGCAGAGCCGCTCCGCCTCCTTCAGATAGCCGGGCGGGGGCATCCGAACACCGCTCTCACCCTGGATGGGCTCGAATAAAAAGGCGCACGTCCGGTCCGAAAGAGCGCCTTCAAGCGCCCGGACATCGCCGTAAGGAACCATCACGAAGCCGGGCAGCATCGGCTCGAACCCCTTGTGGAACTTCGGCTGTCCAGTGGCGGAAAGGCCTCCGTAGGTCCGGCCGTGGAAGGATCCCTCGAGCACGACAAACTCGAACACCCCTTCCTTTCCCCGGTCGGAATGCCACTTCCGCGCGAGCTTTATCGCAGCTTCGTTCGCCTCGGTGCCGCTGTTGCAGAGGAACACCTTGCCGCCGATGGTGGCCTCCGAGATCAGCCTGGCGGCCTCCGACTGGACCGGCACGTGGAACAGGTTCGAGGCGTGCAGCAGGGTCCCCGCCTGCCCGGCGATGGCGCGCGTCACCTCCGGGTGCGCGTGTCCCAGAAGAGCCACGGCGATGCCGCCCAGAAAATCCAGGTACTCCCGCCCCTCGGCATCGAAGAGCTTCGCCCCTTCGCCGCGCACGAAAGCGACCGGGGACCTGGCGTAGTTCGCCATCTGGTACTTCCCGGTCAATTCGATGATGTCTGCGGTGCCCAGGACCGTCCCCCTTAACACGGAGCCCGCGTGATCTCGGTGCCGATCCCCGCGTCGGTGAAGATCTCGAGGAGAACGCTGTGCGGGACCCGACCGTCGAGGATATGGACCTTGTTCACGCCCTTGCGGAGCGCTGTCAGGCCGCACTCGACCTTGGGTATCATCCCCCCGGTGATAAGCCCTTCCCGGATCGCGCCTTCGGCCTCGGCGGCGGTCATCGTGGAGATCCGCTCCGCCTTCCGGTCGAGGACTCCCGGCACATCCGTGAGGAGAATGAACTTCTCCGCTGCCACCGCCGCGGCGACCTCCGCGGCTGCGGTGTCGCCGTTGATGTTGTACGCCTCGCCCTCCGGCCCGACGCCGATCGGCGCTATGACCGGCACGAAGCCGTCCCGCTCCATTCCGCGCAGGACGTCCGGTCTCACGCCAGTGACTTCCCCGACCATGCCCAGGTCGAGCGGCAGGCCGTCCCGTCCGGGGGTGGTATGTTTCTTCGCCTGGATCAGCCCCCCGTCCTTCCCGGTCAGGCCGATCGCCTTCCCACCGAACCGGTTTATGAGCGCGACGATCTTCTTGTTGACGGTCCCGCCCAGGACCATTTCCACCACTTCCATC
>JAGVHM010000197.1 GCA_020056545.1 bacterium | reverse complement strand
GCAGCGGCGTATGGAGCGGAGGGAGAGATTGCGTCGAAGCGGAATCCGCAGCGAGCGGGCGCAGGTCGCGAGCGTAGCTGCGAGGAAGTCCCCCGCGAGGAATCCAGCGGAACCAGGGAACCAAGCCGGTCGCGGAGCCCCCGGCCCCTCTCCCGGACTTAATTCGCTCCCTGGGGTACCCCGTTCCCGATGACATCAGGGGTAAGGCGCAGCGACTTCCGGGTATATTCCGGACGATCGGGGATTCCGCCGGGTCTGGTTTTCGGACCGGAGGAGTGGCGGCAGGCGGTCAGTTCTGGATTATGTAGATGAAACCTGACGGTTTGACGCGCAGCCCCTGTTTCTCAAGGAAGGATTTTGCGATCTCGCGGATGCCGCGGGACTTGTCGGACAGGAAGTTCTCTATCCGACGCACGGCTTCATGATCCCTCGCGAGCCGGATGTCCTTGCGCCTGGAGAGGCGGGAAATCCATTCCTGCAACGCGAGGAACCGGATCCGTTCATCCTGGTCCGCCAGCCCGGTTTCCCTCCACCTGTCGGATTCTCCCGAAAGCATCAGTCCCCGGAAAGCCTCCAACCGCATCTCGGGATCGTCCGTCGTCTCCCATACGTTCGTAAAAAGGGGGACGGAAGCGGAAACGACGGTTTCCACGAGGCCCCGGATCGCATATAGCCGGACGAGCTGATCCTGGTCCTGCACGGCCTGCTTGAGCGGCTCCGCCGCCGACGGGGTCCGCAGCCGGGCGAGCGCCTCTGCGCTCAAGGCGCGGACCGAAGAAGAAGGATCCGTAAGCAGCGCGATCGAGAGGAACGGTTCCGCCGGGACTCCCCCCGTCCGCCCCATTGCCCGGGCGCATTCCGCGCGCACCAGCGGCTGGGGATCTTTCTGCAGGCGCTCGGTCAGGCGGTGAAGCGGGCCGGGAAGATTCAGTATGCCGATCCCTTCGGCGGCGGCCCGCCTCACCGACGGGGCCTTGTCCGCGGCCAGCCGGTCGAAGAAGACATTGGGGGCGGTTGAGTCCCCGAGCGTGACAAGGGCCCCCAGGCTTCTCTCGCGGGTACGCTCGTGCGCGTCCCCGGCGGCCATCGCCCTCAAGTGCGGGATCGCTTCCTTGTCGCGGCTCCACAGGACCTGCTCGATCCAGGAAAGACGCTCGCACGGATCGACCGACGTGTTGCATGCGGGAGGGGGAGGGACACCGGCCGCGTAGGGCCGGCTTGCGACGAAAAAAGCGGCTCCGGCTGCGAGAAGCCATGGAAGCAGGCGGTGGAGGAATCTCCTCATCGCGGAGGCCTACATTTCTGGGTGGAACACGAATGGGAAGACCACGCGCACCGCCGTTCCCCGCGATTTCGGAAATTTCCAGTTGCGGAGCCTCTGGAGCACGGCCTCGTCGAGCGGGGGCCAGTTGACGCTGCTCTGCCGGATTTCCGGCGATTCCACCGAGCCATCGGGGAGGATTACGAAAGCGACCACGATCCTGCCGCTCAAGGAGGGGTTTTTCAGCAACTCCCTGTTGTAGGCGTACCGGATTCCGCTGCGATACTGCGAAACCCTGGACGAGATCGCCCCGGAGGTCCGGTTCTCGTCGCCGATCCCGCCGCTGATTTCTCCTTCCAGCCCCGAATCCGTCCGGAAGATCCGGGAGGAAAGTTCCCTGGACGCCCTGGAAGCGGTGTCGACATGCTTCCCGATTCCCGTGGCCCTTCCCAACTTGGAAGGATCTTCCTCCCCGGCAGGAGATGTGCTGTACGGAATGGAAGGCGAACCCTTCGATGCGAGCCGGGTGTCCTTCGGAATCCTGATGCCGGAGAACAGGTCGGCGCCCCCGTCGCCCCGCTGTTCCGGCGTGATCATCTTCAGGATCCCGCGCCTGGCGACTTTCTCACGTATCATTTCCCGCGTCGGGGCCGGCTTCGGGGCGTGGGATGCTCCTTTCGTATTCGGCGCGGCCTCCTGCGCTGGAGATAATGGCGGCATGGCGGGCGGCAGATCCGGGAGCTTCGGCAGCTCCTGCGGAGGTATCTCGGCGATGTCGACCTGCATGAAGTCTTCCGGCGATGCGGGGCGCGACTGCCAGTAGGGGCTCGTTACAAGCCCCGCGATGTGGAGAGCCAGCGACATCATGAGCGCGACGCCGAAGAGCCGTTGCCGCCTCGAGTCCAGACGCACATGGATTCCGTCGAAGGGAAACTCCCCGTTCATTCCGGGAATCCCTCTTTCAGGCTGTCGTCCCGCAGGATGCGTTCCTTTCCCCCGTGACGCTCCCGGACGGGAAGCAGGCGGAACTTGGCGCGCGGGAGAAAGAAGAGGACGCCGGGATGCTCGGCACTTCCCACTATTCTGACCTCGCCGAGGCGATGGAGGCTTTTCCCCTTCGCCGCCTCGCCGAAGGCGAGCGGGGCCGAAAGCAGCAGGGCTACTGCCGCTGCGGCGGCGATTTTTCCAGCCATTCGATCCACTGGAGGACCTCGTCCTTCCTGTTGCCGTTCAATGTAACATACCGCCGGTAGCACTCCATCGCTCCGGAGGCGTTCCCTTCGTAGACCTCCTTGAAGAGGCCGAGGTTGATCCATCCTTCAGGCATCCCCGGCTTTTCCCTGACGGCTCTTTCGAGGCTCGCCCGGGCATCCTTCCAATTCCCCCGCTCCATCTGCACAAGGCCCGAATTAGAATGGATCTCCGGGAAGGATTCCGCGTCCTTAGGCCTCAGGGCAAGTATGGTTTCCGCGGCGGCCAGGTTCCCTTTCCTGTACCCCTCGAAGGCGGCCAGGTTGCCAGCGAGCGCCGCCATCCTTCCCTCCGCGCCGGGCGCTTTCTCCATCTTGGGGATCGTTGCGGCTTCCCTGTCCCACGCGAACCGGGATACCGCGACAGGAAAGAGGGCGGCGGTGTCGGGATGTATCTTCGCGGCCAGCCGGCGGGCTGTGTCGACGTTGCCCTGCCGGTATGCGAGGACCGCCATGTTCCAGGAAAGGGAAGCGGGGTAATCCCCCCTGGTTCGCATGGCGAGGAGGATCGATGCGGCCCGGTCCAAATCGCCCCTCTCCAACAGCGCCGCGGCAATGTTTGCGGCGAGCTCCGGCGGCATGCCGGGCGGCGGTACCGCTCCCGCGGGGAGAAGCCGGTCGGCCAGTGCGCCCGCCTCCTTGTTATCTCCGCGCAGGAGGTGGATGCCCAGCAGGTTGGCCGCCGCAGGCTCGTGGACGGGAGAGCGCTCCGCGAGCCGGCGGTAGTGCGCGGCCGCCGCGTCGAAGTCCTGGTCAAGCTGCAGGAGGACCCCCTGGTGGAAAATGGCGTCGGCTTCCCACGGGCTTCCCTCCATGGCTTTCCAAAGGGGGAGCGCCTCTTTACCGGCGCCGCGGGAAACCGCTTCCCTGGTCCTTGCGATCGCCTCCGAGTACGCTTTCGAGAAGTCCTGCGTCGCCTTCGGGATTTCCGCGACCGGCGGCCGGGCTGTTTCCCGCATGACATTCCTGGGGGGCGAAGGCCACCAGACGTACTTCCGGAGCCCGCAGGCGGAGACCGCCATTGCGGCGGCGAGCGCCCCCGCCAACGCGGCTTTGCGCCGGCTCACGGTGCGCTCCTCTCTATTACCCCGAGAAACGCGGGGACGGTAAGGACGGGAATGGCGTATTCCCCTTTTTTCCCGAAGCGTGCCGGCCGCAAGGTTTTCAGCCGCATAAGGCTCCTGTCGACCCATTCGGATCGGTGATCCGCGCCGACGGCCTGCCGCAGGTTCCTGATATATGCCTCAACCGCCTTCTCCTCGATGGGTCCGGCCTTTTCCTCGAGCAGAAAGAAGTATTCTTCGCGCTCCCGATCGGACAGCCCCCGGGGGGGAGGGGAGGAAAGGATCGCGGAACGGAAATCCTCGAACGCCTCGCCGAGCCGGTGAAGTGAGGCCGATACCGTCTGTGCGTCCCCCCAACGGACCGCCTCAACGTAGAGCTTCGCGCTTTCCTCCAGCGCCGCCTGCTTCGCCCGGAATGTCTTTTCCAGCGGTGGCGCGATTGAAATCTCGTGGTATCCAAGGAGACGGTTTTCGGCCCTCAGGAAGAGAGCCTTGGCTGCCACCGCCGGCGCCGCTTCCGGGGATGTCGCATGCACGGCGGCCGTCTCGTCGTAGTATCTGTCCGCTTCCCTTAGCTTTCCCTCCTTTCGCGCGCTCTCGCCCGCGCGGAAGAGGCATTGCATGCGCAGATCCGGCGGGACCCCGGGAAGGGAAGCGGCGGCGTGGAGGCTACTCCTCGCGCGCGCCTCGTCCCTGCCCGCGGAATACAGATCGGCCGCCCGAAGAAGGTTCCTTGCAGCCTCCTCGCGTGGGGGGCTGCCGGCGGTGGCGAGCCGTTCGTACCGCTCCGCCGCGGCCACGGCGTCCCCGGCCTTTTCGTATAGCCGGGAAAGCAACCGGGTCGCGTCGATCGACAGGCCCGGTTCTCCCTTTGCGGATTCGACGGTCAGGAGCGCCGCGATCGCCTCCCGGTTTTTCCCCGCCGCCGCGTACGCGGTCCCCGCCCGGAACCGTGCAACCGGCGCGATTTCGAGGAGAGGAAACTCGCGGTCAACGCGCGCGAATTGCTCCGCGGCATCAGCCGGCTTGTCCTGCGGCATCCTTTCGGCGCGCCGGAACATGGAAAAGCCGATCCATTTCCCGGCCTCCCTGGCTTCCTCCGGGGACGGGGACGCCCGCAGCAGTGCGCGGAACGCCTTCTCGGCTTCCGCGAAATCCTCCATCTCGAAGCGCGCATCCCCCCATAGGCGCAGCGCGGACCGCAGCTCGGCGTGAGTCCCGGCGATGCCGGCGGCCTTCTCCGCGGTTTCGGCCGCCTTGGCGAACTGCCGCAGATTGGCGTGTGCCCTGGCTCGATCCATCGAAACGGGGAAGATACGCTCCCCGCGGGGGAACGAGCGGCCGTATTCGCCGCACAGCCGGACGATATCTTCCTGCGACGCAGTGTCGGAGGGGGACGAGATGTCCTTGGCGCACTGTATGGCCATGTACCAGGAGGCTTCCCCTCTCGTCCCACCGGGACGGAGGGCTGTCTTCTCGAAGGCCGTTGCCGCCTCGCGTTTACGTCCGGCCTCGAACAGCAGCCATGCCCGCTGGTATGCGATCTCGTCCGCCTTCGGCGCGGCGGGGAAAAGAGCGGTGTGGGCGTCGTAAAGGGCGAGAACCGCGAGGCGGTCCCCCGGGGGAGACTGTCGCGACCGCGCGTGGAAATGGAAAGCCGCGCCGCGCATCGCCTCCTCGGAGACCGCGTTGGCCCGCCCCGCTTCCCCGGACGATCTCGCGGGAAAGGCCTGCCAGGCGCTTCCGGGACCGAAAATCCGGTGGAACCCGCCCTTGCGTGCAAAACTCTCGTCTTCCCTGCCGGCCTTCCGGAGCGCCTCGACCGCGGCCAGCTCCGCATCGACCCGCTCCGCGGCCATGGGGTAGTTATTCCCCATCCGGTCGGCGATTCCTGCCGACTCCGCGTAACGGTTCTGCGTTTCCAGGATGTTCTGGATCTGAAGGAGAAGCGCGGGTCCGAGCCCGGATCCGCCCCTCCGGGCGAGGAGAGACTCGGCTTCAGGCGTCAGGTTGGATTCCACGAGAGCGCGCGCCGCCATTGCGAGCGCCTCCCCGGGAACCCCTCCGGTTTTAAGAGCGGCGCCGGAAAGCATAAGAGCCTGGAGGAACGGCTCGACGGCTTCCCCGGAGCGGCCCTGCAGGAAACGGGACCATCCCAGCTTGAACAGGGCGGTGACGCGGACCTCCGGCGCCGCGCCCGCCGATACCTTCATGTAGAACTTCTCCGCCCCCCCGTGATCGGATTCGTCGAAGGCGTATTCGCCCAGTCGAAGATGGAGCTCGTCGGCGAACCGGGTGGCGGGATACCGGGCGAGCAGATTCTTCATGGACGCGACGGCGTTGTCCGCCGCACCGGCCTCCTGGAAGGAGAGGGCCAGGCCGTAGCATGCCTGTTCCCCGTATGGACTTTCCGGATGATCTTCGATGACCTTGCGGAAAAGGGAGATGGGTACGGAGAAGTCCGGGCTCTCTCCGATACCCTCTTCCTTCTGCAGGAACCGCGTTTCCGCCTCCTCGAAACGCAGTTCCCCCAGCGCGTACAGGGCCTCGTCGGCGAAGTGGCTTGCTTCCCCGGACGAGGGAAGGGCCGCCTCCCAATGCCGGATCGCCTCCGCAAGGAGATCCATCCTTCGGTCTTCGACGCGCCATTCGGTCGCGGCCCTGGCGGCGAGGTACCTCGCCTGGCGCTCGCTCCGTCCGGCCGCGGCCAGAAGCT
>JAGVHM010000179.1 GCA_020056545.1 bacterium | reverse complement strand
TTTCAGCCGAACGCCTGCCCGACATTTCGGGGGAGATCACCCCCACGCAGCACCAGGAAGCGGCTCTCGCAAAAATCGGAATCTCTCTCGCCTCGGGGAAGTTCGCCGCATTCGTGCTGCACGGGATCACCGGCTCCGGGAAGACGGAGGTCTACCTGCGCGCCGTCGAGCAGGTCAGGCAGACCGGCAGGCAGGCGGTGTATCTCGTTCCCGAGATCGCCCTGACCCCGCAGCTGCTGGGCCGGGTCGCCACGCGCTTTGGGGAAGGAGTGGCCGTGCTGCACAGCGGCCTCTCCCCGGCGGAGCGGGCGGCACAATGGAGGAAGGTCCGTGCCGGTGAAGTTTTTCTATGCGTCGGCGCGCGGTCCGCAATCTTCTCCCCCTTCCCGGCGCCGGGGCTGTTCATCATCGACGAGGAACACGACGCCGCCTACAAGCAGGAAGACGGCATCCGCTACCAGGCGCGGGACCTCGCGTTGCTCCGTGGGAAGATGGAGAACGCCGTCGTCCTGCTGGGCTCGGCGACTCCTTCCGCCGAATCGGTCCGGATGACGCGGACGGGAGAAGCCGCTCTTCTTGCCCTTCCCGAGCGGATCGGGGGGAGGGAACTGCCGGAAATGCAGGTCGTGGATCTCACGGGCCGCTCATCGCTGCGGGGCGCCGACCGCTACTTCTCCCCGGAGCTGGAAACCGCCATCGAGGAAACGCTTGCCCGCGGGGAGAAAGTCATGCTGTTCCTGAACCGCAGGGGGTACGCCCCGGCGGTCACCTGCCTGGATTGCGGAGAGACCGTCCACTGCCGCAACTGCCGTGTCTCGCTCACATTCCACCAGCAGGATGACGCTCTGGTTTGCCACTACTGCAACGCCAGGACGAAGCCTCCCGAGCGATGCGCCGGATGCGGCGGCCACAAGCTCGCCCAGGTGGGGATCGGTACGGAGCGGCTGCTGGCATGGGCGGCGAAGCGATGGAAGGAGGCACGGGTGGCGCGGCTGGACTCCGACGTCAGCCGCCGAAAGGGAACTTACGGCGATATCCTCTCCCGCATGCAGGCCGGGGAAGTGGACATCCTGGTGGGCACACAGATGATCGCCAAGGGGCACGATTTCCCCGAAGTGACGCTGGTCGGGGTCCTTCTGGCCGACCTGTCCCTCTCCTTCCCGGATTTCCGCTCCGCCGAGCGGACGTTCCAGATCCTGACGCAGGTCGCCGGGCGCGCTGGGAGAGGCGAACGTTCGGGAAAGGTGATCGTCCAGACCCTGTCGCCGGATCATCTCTGCATCCGGGCGGCTGCCAGGTACGATTTCGCCGGCTTCATGGAAGAGGAGCTGGCCGGGCGTGAGGCGCTGGGCTACCCGCCTTTCGGGCGGATGCTCCTCCTGCGGTTATGGGGATCAAAGGCGGACCGGGTCCTCCAGGCGGCGGAGGAGGTGGCGGCAGCGCTCGCGGGACCGGTTTCCGCCGCGGGGATAGAGCTTCTCGGTCCATCGCCGTCGCCCATCTCCCTCGTGAAGCGGATGCACCGCTACCAGATCCTTCTGAAGATGCCCGAGCGGTTTGCCGTGGGGGATTTCTTCCCGCCGCTGCTGCACCCGCTGCGCGACGTAGTCCGCAAGCACGGCGTCCGCATGGAGGCCGACGTCGACCCCTACCACATGATGGTCTGACGCACCCTTTATCCGCGCTGCCGAATAACCGGTTATCGGACGCAGGGCGCGAGCCCGGAGTCCGTTCCCGGTACGATTTCTGTTAACGCGGCACGCGAGTTGCGCTCATGGCCGTCATCAACTCCACAAGGAGGTCGGGCCATGAGAGTGCACTACGTGCTAAACCACGGCGGGACGCCGGAATCCAGGCTGGCGGATGTGGAAATCCATTTCGAGGAGGGACTTCTTTCCGGTCTCAAGCTGGTAGGTTGTTCGGTCTGGCGGTCGCGCAAGGGGGACGACCCCACGGTGTTGGTACCTTCCCGTTCGTACGCCACTGCGGGTGGAGTGCGCTATTACGAACTGCTTCGCCCGTCGGAGGAGGGGAAATCTCCCGAGGACGCCGCCGCCAAGCAGGCCGTCAAGAACTTCAAGCAGTACATCCGGGACGAGTTCCTGAAGATCGCCGCGCTGCCGGACAAGAAGGAGAGGGGGAAGGACAAGGAAAAGGAACGGGGAAAGGAAAAAACCGCCGCGTCCTGCTAAAAGGCGCGCCGGGAGAAAAGCGCTACTGGGGCGGGAGGGCTTGCCCTCCCATCCCTTGCGCCATCCGGGCCTCCGCCCAGTCGAGGGCCGTGAGGAAAGCTTCCTGCGGCGAGGAGGCGAAAGTCTTTCTCGCGAGGCACAGAAGCCCCTGAAGGTTGTCTCCGCGATCCCTTCTGCGGCGCTCAATCACCATCCCGATCCTCACCTTGGTTCTTTTCACGTAATCGACGCGATAAACGGAAATTGGCTTCATCCCCTACTCCGCCCATCGGTGATTTATATCTTCATCTCTTTGTATAGTAAATTAAATATAAAATTGCTATATATTTTTTCATATTGTTAGCAATGATATGAAAACCGTTCCTGATAATATGGTTGCGGTCCCGTGGATGATTGGACGCCGAAAGGGAAAAAGGAGACCGGGGATGAATGAAGCGGGGAAAAGGGTCGCCGAGGCGACGAAGCAACGGGCCGCCGTCCTAGCCCACATGTTGCGCGTTCTGAGGGAAAGACTCGGCGAGGATCAGGCGGTCGAACTGATGAGCGAAGCGATCTACTCCCACGGCAGGGATAAATCGCTTAAGGGGTATTCGCATCCCGCGCGGACGGGGGACCTGGTGCAGGCGGCGCGGGAGTTCGCCGGCCCCGATCCCGTCAAGCAATACCAGTTCGCCCCCAGGATCGTATCCGCGGACGGGGCGGAGGCGGTTATCGCGATGTCCCGCTGCCCGCTCGTCGATCAATGGAAGGAGATGGAACTGCCGGCGGATGATGTTACACTTCTTTGCCGCATCGCCCGCTCCGTGGATTTCGGGACGTGGGAGGGGGCGCTGGGATTCAGTCTCCTGTTCGAGGGGACCCGCGGCGAAGGGAAGGACGAATGCATCATGCGCGTGCGGAGAAACGAAGCGAAGGGGTAGCCGGATGATCAAGACGAAGGATTTCCATTTCCTCATCATGGTCGTCGTGGTCGTCGGGCTGCTCACGGTCCTTTATCTCACGGGTCGGCCCAGGTACCTGAGCCGGACACAGCCGCACCTGGCCGCCGCGTCGGATGCTGAATGCTTCACCTGCCACGACGATGGCAAGGTGTTTCCGATGGCCAAGGAACACCCTCTCCGCAAGAAGAACTGCCGGCAGTGCCACCGGTTCGAGAGACCGAAAGGGTGACCGCGGGTAGGAAGCTGCCCCTCCTGGGTGCCCATGTATCGGTGGCCGGAGGCCTTTCCACCGCCCCGGGGCGGGGCAAGGCGATCGGCGCGGACGTCATCCAGATCTTCTCCAAGCCGCAGACCCGCTGGGCGGGAAAGGCGCTGGAGGAAGAGGACGCCTTCGCGTTCCGTGGCGAGACCGCCCGCACCGGGGTTAAGACCGTCGCGATCCACTGCGCCTACCTCATCAACCTGGGGTCCTCGAAGGAATCCGTCAGGACGCGCTCCCTATACGCGCTGGAGGACGAGTCGTCCAGGGCCGCGATGCTGGGTGTTCCGTACCTGGTGATGCACCCCGGCTCGAGCGGGGAGGACCCGGTGGAGACGGGAATCGCAAGGATCGCCTCGGCACTGCGCAAGTTCGGCAGGTTCCCGAAGGGCGTGACCCTTCTCCTGGAGAACACCGCCGGACAGGGAAACTCGCTCGGCCGCTCCACGGAGCAGATCCGCGAACTGCTGGACGCCAGCGGCGCGCCTCCCGACGTTGCCGTCTGTCTTGACAGCGCGCACCTGTTCGAAGCGGGGTATGATATCGGTACCGACGGCGGATGGGATCTGCTGCTCGGGGAGATGGACCGGCGCGGACTCCTGCCGCTTGTCCGCATGTGGCACCTGAACGATTCGAAGACCGACCTGGGAAGCCGCGTGGACCGGCACCAGCACATCGGGCAGGGGAAGATAGGCCTGGAAGCGTTCAGGAGAATCCTCGCCCACAAGGCGTTCCGGGAGATCCCGATGGTGCTGGAGACGCCCAAGGACGGGGAAGACGATTTCGAGATGGACATCAGGAACCTGGCGACTCTTCGAGGCCTCGCGGGTTCCGGGGGATAAGGGGAACGGAAGCATGGACTACGAAGAGATCACGGCGCAGGCCAAGCACCACAAGCAGGTCTTCGGACGGCTCGTCAGTTGCGAGATGTACATGCTTGAGGACGGAAAGAAGCTCGCCCTGTCGCGGATGCACGACGATTACCACGACATGAACCTGGCGATCCTTCTCGACGATTCGTTCCGCATCGTGGAGATCGGCGGGAGGATGGGGCGGATCCCGTACCCCTGCTGCGAAAAAAAGCCGATGGAGATGCTGCGCTCCCTTAAAGGAGTCGGGGTCCTCGAGCGCGGCGGTCTTAAAAAAGTCAAGGAGCGCATCCCGCGGAACCTGGGGTGCACCCACGTCTACGAGATGATCGAGTCCACCTTCCGGGCGATCTTCGTCGGCTCGTACAGCATTTACAACCAGAAGTGGGAAGGCGTCCTCGACCTGAATCTGGAGGAGAACCGCCAGCTGGGTCTCCAGTCCCCGGCGCTGACGGACACCTGCTACGCCTTCAACCGGGAGTCGAAGGACCCGGAGATCCTGGCCCGCGCCTGCGAAAAAGTAGAGGAGGCCAGGAAGATGATGGATGCGATCGAGGCGGTCAAGCGCGGGGAATAGCCGGGGCTTTTAGGTTTGCGGCTTAAACACACGGCGGACAGGGAGATCCATGGGCTCTGAAAAGCAGGTATCAAGGCTTGCGAACATCCTTGTGAATCATTCCGTGAGGGCAAAGAAGGGGGAGATCGTTCGGATCTCCTGCGGCGAGCCGGCGAAGCCGCTGGCGCTGGCGGTCTTTCGCGAGGTGCTGCACGTGGGTGCGCATCCGCTCTTTTCCGTCGGTTTCGACGACGCACAGCGTATCTTCTTCGAAGAGGCATCCGACGCGCAGATCGCCCACCTGCCGCCGACGAAGCTGTACGAGGCGAAGAGGATCGACGCCGACATCGTGATCGTCGCCCCGGGAAACACGAGGGCGTTAAGCCACATCCCGCCGAAAAAACTGGCCGACAAGCGGAAGGCGGTCAAGCCGATCTCCGAGATAATCCTGCGGCGGGTGCGGTGGGTGCTGACGAACTATCCAACCGAATCCCTCGCGCAGGAGACGGACCGGTCGCTTCCGGAGTACGAGAAGCTGTACTACCGGGCCGTGGACCAGGATTGGGGTGCGATGGCGAGGATGTTCCGCCGGGCGAAGAGGATCCTGGAAAATAGTTCGCGGGTGCGGATCGTGGGGAATGACACCGACCTCTCCTTCTCCATAAGGGGCCGCAAGGCGATCCCGTGCGCGGGCGAGTGCAACATGCCGGACGGCGAAATCTTCACGGCGCCGGTGGAAAATTCCACGGAGGGGAAGATCTACTACGAGTTCCCGGCGATCTATGGGGGCCGGGAGGTATCCGGCATCCGGCTCACGTTCCGCAAGGGAAAGGTCGTAGATGCCTCCGCGGAAAAGAACGAATCGATCCTCAAGGAGATGCTGGCCGCCGATCCCGGCGCCAGGATATTGGGCGAGTTCGGCATCGGAGCGAACCCGGGCGTCACCGACTTCACGCGGGACATCCTGCTCGACGAGAAGATGGGAGGGACGATCCATCTGGCGATCGGCCGCTCCTACCCGGAGTCGGGGGGGAAGAACGTTTCCGCGGTCCACTGGGACATGATCAAGGACCTTCGCGGAGAAGGGGAGCTCCATCTCGACGGCAGGCCGGTCCTTCGAACGGGATCCCTTTTCGGCAAGGTCCCCCCGGGGATGAAGGGAAGGTAGGTCCGCCCCCCTGTACCTGTTCGCAGCGACGATTTTCCTGGGCGCCTTTCTTCTGTTCCAGGTGCAGCTGGTCATCGCGAAGATGATCCTGCCGTG
>JAGVHM010000120.1 GCA_020056545.1 bacterium | reverse complement strand
GGTGCGCCCGCCCGGGCACCACGCGGACCGCGACAGCGGCAAGGGGTTCTGCCTCCTGAACAACGTCGCGGTCGCCGCCCGCTACCTCCAGGCGGTGCACGGCATATCCCGCGTATTCATCGTCGACTGGGACGTGCACCATGGAAACGGCACCCAGGCGATCTTCCTCGAGGATCCGTCCGTCTACTTCTTCAGCATCCACGAGCACCCGTCCTTCCTTTACCCGGGCACCGGCAGGAGATGGGAAACCGGCAAGGGGGCGGGAGAGGGGACCACGCTCAATTCACCGATGTCCCCCGGCGCAGGAGACATCGAGTACCGGCTTGCGTTCGAGGAGATTCTTCCCGCCGCCGTCGAGCGTTTCAGGCCGGAGATCTTCCTTATCTCCGCAGGATTCGACGGGCACCGGGACGACCCGCTGGCCGACATCCAGATCACCGCGGAGGGATACCGTTTCATGACCAGGTTCGTCGCCGGGCTGGCGGACAGATATTGCGGAGGAAGGATAGTCTCGGTCCTCGAAGGAGGGTACGAGCTTTCGGCTCTTGGGGCGTCGGTGGAAACCCATGTACAGGAACTCCTGGGAGCGTAACGAAGGGAGAGAGGGAGCATCGCATGTTCGTAGTCCGGAGAATGAGGAAACAGGTGGTCACGATTAATCCGTCGGCCTCGCTGTTCGAAGCTCGTGAAAAGATGCGCGGAAACGACGTTCACCAGCTCCCGGTGACCGGGGAGGACGGCAGGCTCGTCGGCATCCTGTCCAACCGGGACATCCGGCAGGAGGACAAACTCCTGAAGAGCACGGCGGTGGAGAAGGTGATGACCCGGAAGGTCATCGCGGCCACGCTTACCGATACCCTGGAGGACGCGATCGTGCTTCTGCACGATTTCCGGATCAACGCGCTTCCGGTTGTGGACGATCAGGGAAAGGTGGCGGGGATCATCACGCGCACCGACGCGTTGAAGGCGTTCATAGAGGCGCTGGGCGTGGGAGAGATAAGCTCACGGCTGGAAGTCGTCGTCCCGGACCGCCCGGGGGGGCTCGCCGCGATCGTCACGATCATAAAGAGTTTCAACGTGAACATCGCCAGCCTCGTGACGACGGGGCACTCCGAGGAGGGGAAGCGGGCGATCTTCATCCGCGTCGCGACGATGAACGTCCTCCCGCTGAAGCAGGCGATCCGGGAGGCGGGATTCGAGATCCTCGACCCATCCTGTTTCCATTTATGAAGACTATGCCGCTCCTTTCATGAAAGCGATGCTGCTCCGGGAAATCCGGCCCATCTCGTCCTCGCCGCTGACGCACGTCGAATTGCCGGTTCCGGAACCTGGGATGGGCGAGGTCCGCGTGAAGGTGTCCGCCTGCGGGATCTGCCGCACGGACCTGCACGTTATCGAGGGGGACCTCCCTCCGATGCGGCTGCCCATTGTCCCCGGGCACCAGGTCGTGGGGACGGTGGACCGGCGGGGAGAAGGGGCGGGACGTTTCCAGCCGGGGACCCGCGTGGGGATCGCATGGCTGCGCCGCACCTGCGGCGCTTGCGGCTTCTGCCTGTCGGGCAGGGAGAACCTGTGCGGGGGGCAGCTGTTCACCGGATACCACAGGGACGGAGGGTTCGCCGACTACGCGATAGTCCCGGAAGCGTTCGCGTATGCAATCCCTGCCGCGTTTCAGGACGCCGAGGCGGCGCCGCTGTTGTGCGCCGGTATCATCGGGTACCGGGCGCTGAAGCGCGCCGATCTTCCGCCGGGGGGGAGCCTCGCCATCTACGGATTCGGCTCCTCCGCCCACATCGTCATCCAGCTCGCCATCCATCGGGGCTGCGAGGTTTTCGTCTGCTCGCGCGGAGAACGCCACCGGAAGCTGGCGCTTGAAATGGGCGCATCCTGGTCCGGCGAGGACCCGGCAGAAATGCCCGTCGCGGCGGATTCCGCGATCATCTTCGCTCCCGCGGGCGAGCTGATCCCCCGCGCGCTTCGTGCGCTCAGGAAGGGCGGTACGCTTTCGCTGGCGGGAATACACATGAGCGACGTCCCTTCGATGAAGTACGAGGAAAGTCTCTTTTACGAGAAGAACATCCGGAGCGTCACGGCGAACACGCGGCAGGACGGGGAAGAGTTGCTGCGCGAGGCCGCGCAGATCCCCATCCGCCCGAAGGTCACGCTCTTCCCCCTCGCCGAGGCCAACCGCGCGCTTCAGATGCTCAAGGCCGACGAACTCCAGGGGAGCGGGGTGCTCGTCGTCGCATCGTAACACTCCACCGAAGGCGCGTACGCCGCAGGTGCAAGTTCCCTGATAACGCTTGATTCCTCGCGGGGGACTTCCTTGCAGCTACGCTCGCGACCTGCACCACATCGGAGGTTAACTCCGTACGTGGTGCACCGTAGGGTAATCGTGAGCGGTTCCGCCCGCTCGCTGCGGATTCCGCTTCGACGCAATCTATCCCTCCGCTCCATACGCCGCTGCCGGAAGCCCCCGCTGCGTCATACCGCGATGACAGGGAACGCGCCGATAACGCGGCAGGGAGCCCCGAGCCCCACTCCCGGATATAATTCGCTCCCTGGGGTACCCCGTTCCCAACGACCTCGGGGGTAATGCGAGGCGCCCCAGGGAGTTCGGCGGAGCCGCCGCAGGAGGGGGGCGAAGTGAGGTACGCCCCTGTCGGGCATCTCGCGCCAGAAGCGGCGCATCGGCCCTCTCTCTGCGCGGCCTCATCGCCAACAGCCCCATGAGGCCGAAGCGCAGACGGGCGATTTGGGAACGACC
>JAGVHM010000019.1 GCA_020056545.1 bacterium | reverse complement strand
CGAAAGCGAGGGGCGCTCATGGATGTCAAGGCCCACGCCATGGCCGGTGGAATGAACAAAATACTTCAAATATCCCGAGCGGTCCAGAGATTCCCGCACGCGGGCATCGACCTCCCGGCAGGGAACTCCGGGGCGGATCGACCGTATTCCCGCGTCCTGCGCCCGGCGCACAGCGTCGAACGCCCGCCTGATTGCAAGGGAAGGCTTATCCGGCAGCAAGGTCACCGTCTCGTCCGAGCAGTATCCATTCCGCCTCGCCCCGAAGTCGATGACCACGGCTTCCCGCTCCCCTATCCGGGACAATGTGGGGGCGGCATGGGGCATGGCGGCACGGGGGCCCGAGGCGACGATGGGCCGGAAGGATGCCTCCTCCGCGCCCGACTTTTTCATCTCACGCTCGATATCCGCGGCCGCTTCCGACTCCTTCCGACCGCAAAGACCACTTGAGAGAACTGAAAGGAGGGCGCCCGCGGCGGTGACCGCCGCCCTTTCCATGGCAAGGATCTCCTCCTTTTCCTTACGCATGCGAAGCCCCTCGACGGGGTCGGCAAGGGCCTTCCATTCCTTGGCGTCGCCCCGGGAGAGAAGACGAAACTGCTCGACGGACAGGTGGCGCGACTCGAAGGCGATCCAGGAGGGACGGACGCGCCGTATCCTGCGGGACACTTCCCTCCACTTCCGGTCGGAAATGACGACCTCCGCGCCGAGGACCTCCCGCCGCGACTGCTCCTCGTACCGGCCGTCCGTGATGAAAACCGTTTCCCCGGGGGATACGAGCAGGATCCCGTCGCTTCCCGTGAAACCGCAAAGATAGCGTATGTTCGTCATACTGACGCAGAGGAACAGCTCGATCCGGCGCCGGGATAGAATAGTTGCCAGTTTTCCGATGCGGGATCTACCTGCCGGCAAGTCCGCCCGCTTCCCGCAATAGATGGAGTATCGCCCGCAGGGCGAGGACGTAGCCGAACCCGCCGAAGCCGGCGATTCGCCCTGCCACCACATCCTCCAGGGTGGACGTACGCCGGAACGGCTCCCGCCGCGCGGGATTGCTCAGGTGTACCTCCACGGCCGGGACCCCCGAGTAGATCAGTGCGTCCCGGATGGCGACGCTCGTATGCGTGTATCCCCCGGGATTGATGACCAGGCCGTCGGCTTTCCCGCGGGCCTCCTGCAGCCTTGCCACGATTTCTCCCTCGTGGTTCGACTGGAAGAACCGCACGTCCGCGCCGTCGACGCGGGCGGCGGCCTTTATCTCGCGGCGGATCGCAGCCAGCGTCATGCTTCCGTAGATTTCCGGTTCGCGGGTACCAAGGACGTTCAGGTTCGGGCCGTCCACGAACAGGATATGCGGACGCCTGGACGCCGGCTTCACAGCATCTCCTTCGCGCGCCTTGCGCCCTGCCTGAGCTGGAAACGGCTCTTGCCCGGGATGGATGCAGGGTCCGCAACCAGCAGGAGGAGGTAATCCTCCGTCACGCGGCGGATCATGACCGTGCCCAGGTCGCCCTCCACGCACACTTCCGAAGCGGCTCCGAGGCCGCTCTCCCCCGCGATCCGACCCGACTCCCTGAAGAACTGCGCCATTTCTGCGCAAAGCGCCGGCAGATCCAGGACCCCGGGCGATGCCTGCCACTCCTCCACGGCAAGGCCGTCCGTCCCGGCGAGCGCCCCTCCCCTGATGCAGGCGTCCTTATCGTGCATCCTTTCAATGAGGTCCCGAAAGCTCATGGCCATACTCCTTCGCGATCGCCTCGAGGAAAACGCCCAGGGTCGTCTCGACCGTCCTCTCCTCGTGTGTTTTCTTCCATTCCAGTGCCCGGTGGTCCTTCGGATCGCGCCTCAGAATCTCCTCGATGATGCGGCTTGCTATTTCCCTCTCTCCCTGTTCCCAGCAGACGTCGGCCATCGTGATTGTGAGCACCGGCGGTCCCCCCGTTTCCTCTTTCTCGCCAGGACCAGCCGGGACCGGACTCTCCTGAACAGCCGATGGATAGTCGGCCGCACGGATCTCGAAGGCGCCTTCATCGAGCAGGATCACGTCCTCGAGTGGAACCGCGCGTGTGTCCGCATCGGACGGAGGGGAACCGAGCAGTTTCGCTTCTATATCGCGGGCCAGCCGCTGGGACCCCGCATCGGCCGGGAACTGCTGGAGGACTTCCTTTATCGTCTCCCAGGCCGCGGCATGTTTGCCCGCGTGCATGTAGGCCTCCGACAGGAGGCCCAGGGCGCGGATGTCGCGCGGATTCGACTCCACGCGGCGCTCGAGGTCTGCCGTGGTTCCCTCCAGGTCTCCTTCCCGGATCTGCGCCCTGAACGCCCGCTCCTCCGCGGAATCGACCGTCGTCACGCGCCCCTTCCGCCCGATCTCGGCACGGATGACGGGCAATTCCCTCCGGATGAGAGCCAGCGGGACCCGCTTCATGGTGAATGCGCCCGGAGCGGTCACCATCGGAAGATCCACCTCCGACACGATTCTCTTCTTGTCCGCGCCTATCGCCTGGGCGATCGCGGCCGGCGCGATGCCCTGGTCATCCAGCGCGAACCCGATCTCTTTCAAGAGGGAACAGAGCTTGCCTTCCAGGTCCGGCGGGGTGACCCCGAGGCGACGGGAAAGGATCGCTTCCCAGGCAAGCCCCATCGCGACCGCTTCCCCGTGAAGAAGGTTTCCGTACCCGGCCGCCCGTTCCATTGCGTGCCCGATGGTGTGCCCCAGGTTCAGAACGCGCCGCACGGATGATTCTCTTTCGTCCTTCACCACGATGGACGCCTTGAATGCGACGGCCCGCCGGATGACGTCATGCCATTCCCGCCCGGACATCGACTTCCACCGTCCGCCGATCGAGCAGAGCATATCCCACAGTGCCGCGTCGCCTGCAAGGCCGCACTTGACCACTTCCGCCATGCCCGCCCGCAATTCCCGATCATCCAGCGTGCGCAAGAATCCGTGGTCTATGAACACGGCGCGCGGCTGATGGAACGCCCCAACGAGGTTCTTGCCCTCAGGGAGATTGAACCCCGTCTTTCCACCCACGCTGCTGTCCACCTGGGCAAGGAGCGTGGTCGGTATCTGGATGCATGGGATGCCGCGCATGAAGGTCGCCGCGGCGAAACCGGCAAGGTCCCCCACCACCCCGCCGCCGAAAGCGACCACCAGCGCTTCGCGGTCCGCATTCTCCCTGGCGAGGAAGGCGTAGATCCCCAGGACAGTCTGCCAGTTCTTCGTCTCCTCCCCCGGGGCGATCACATGGACATGATGGGGAATGCCGGCCAGCCAGAGCCGGATGTCCTCCCCGTATATCGAGGCGACGTTCCGGTCAGTGACGACGAACACCTGTCCGCCCGGGTGGACGCGCCAGATCCATTCCTGGAATAGGGGGTAGATGCCTTCGCCGAAGAAGATGTCGTACGTCCGGTCGCCCAATTCCACGTTGAGCGGATTGAAGGTCATCCGTTTTCCGCTTTCCGCGGCGGACGGTCGGAGTTTGCGAGCAGATCGATGATCCCTTCGGCCACATCCGACACGGATCGTCCGTCCGTCGTCACGGTGAAATCGGCCAGCCGGTACGCCGGTCGGCGTTTTTCAATCATGTCGCGCATTTTCTCGCCTTCACCGGGAAGCAATGGTCGGGAGCGGTCCCCCGTGAGCCGCTCGAGGACCGATTCGCAGGAAACGTCGAGGAAAAAGACCGGGCCGTACCCGGAAAGCGCCCGACGGTTCCCTTCGTCGAGATACGCCCCTCCCCCGGCCGCCACCACCCGCCCCGGTACCGACACGGCATCCCGGACCGCCGCCTTCTCCATTTCGCGGAACGCACCCTCCCCGAAAGAAGCGAAAACCTCCCGGATGCTCCTCCCGGCTTTTTTCTCGATCGTTTCGTCCACGTCGACGAATTCAGCCCCGAGGCGGGTTGCGAGGATCTTCCCAACCGAACTCTTCCCGGCCCCCATGAACCCTATGAGCACCGCTTCCCTGGAACCCTTTTCCGGGCGCCTCATCGCGCGCCTATCATCCGCAGGTAGCCTGCATAATTATATTTTAACTCCCGCATCGAATCGCCGCCGAATTTTTCCAGGAAGGCATCCGCGAGGACGACCGCCACCATCGCCTCGACGACCACCGAACATGCCGGCACGGCGCAGACGTCGCTTCGTTCCCGGTGTGCCCGGTCAGGCTTCCACGTGCCTATCGATACAGTGCGCAAAGGCCGCGACTGGGTCGGTATAGGCTTCATCGCGGCATGAACAATGACCGGCTCCCCGTTGCTCATCCCGCCTTCCAACCCCCCACCTCGGTTGGTCTTCCTGTGGAACGGTAGGGATATCTTTCCTTTTCGGAGCGCGTCCTTCCCGCCGCCGGTGAAAATTTCATCGTGCACCATGCTTCCCGGAAGCGCGGACAGCGCGAAACCGCCGCCGATTTCCACCCCCTTGACGGCCGGGACGCTCATCACCGCGCCCGCGAGCCGGGCATCCAGCCGGCGGTCCCATGAGGAGAACGAACCGAGCCCCGGCGGGACTCCCGTGGCTATCGTCTCCACGGTCCCCCCCGCGGAAGTACCCGATTTTCTCGCCCTGTTTATCAGCCGTATCGCGCGCGCTTCCGCGCCCGGGTCGGCCATCCGAAGAACGCTCTTTTCCGAGCGGACGGCGCTGTCCCAGTTTCCCCGTGCCTCTTCGGACACGCGGACATTCCCGATGGAGAGAACGTGGCCCGCGATTCCCACGTCCATCTCGCGGAGGAAAATGCGCGCCAGCGAGGCGGCGGCGACGCGGGCCGCGGTCTCCCTTGCGCTTGCCCGCTCCAGGACGTTGCGGACATCCTTGTGTCCGTATTTCAGGATCCCCGCAAGATCGGCATGTCCCGGCCGGGCGGTCAGGAGAGGGGGAATCCCCTTTCCCTCCCCGTCCTGGGCCATCTTCTCCCGCCAGTTCGCCCAATCACGGTTCCGGATGAGAAGCGCGACGGGGCTACCGAGAGTCCGGCCGAAGCGTAATCCCGACAGAATCTCCACTTCGTCCCGCTCGATCTTCATCCTGTCCCCGCGGCCGTGGCCCGCCTGCCGACGTGCAAGCTCCGCGTTGATGTCCTCCGCGCGGACGGAAAGCCCCGAGGGCAGCCCCTCGACGACGGCCACCAGCGCCGGTCCGTGCGTCTCGCCTGCTGTGTGAAAGGTAAAACGGCCTATGACGGCGCCCTCCCAAAAAAATCGGAGCACCCGGTCCCCATTAGACCAGGTGCTCCGGTCGGTTCCCGCCTGTGCCCTATCAGGACGCCTTCGCCTGCGCTGGCTCCTGCTTCAGGATCTTCGGCGTTATGAAAATCAGCAGCTCGCGGTTGGTCGCCTGGTTCGTCTCACGCTTGAAGAAAAACCCCAGTATCGGGACTTTGGAAAGCCAGGGAACGGCTGACTGGGTCTCCTTCCTGGTGATCTGGAGGATGCCGCCGATCACGGCCGTCTCCCCGTCCCGAACCAGCACCTCGGTGGTCGCCTTCTTCTTGTTGATGGCCGGCTGTCCGGTTGCCCCGACCTCGCCCTGGGAATCGTTCTTCGCCTCCAGTTTCATGATTATGCTGCCGTCGGGGGTAATTTGCGGCGTCACCTTCAGGCTCAAGGTCGCATCGACGAACTGGGTATTCGTGCCGGAGGCGGAGACCGTGGAGTACGGGATCTGCGTCCCCTGCTCGATGACCGCTTCCTTGTTGTGGATGGTGATGATCTTCGGAGAGGAGATCACCCTTCCCTTATTGGAGGCTTCCAGGGCGGACAGCGAAAGATCAAGCCGCAGGTTGTCCCTCAGGATGCCGAAGCTGATGCCGCCTCCGGCGCCTAGCCCGACCGAGGCGGGAAGGTTCACCATGAAGTTGGGTGGAGGGAGAGCCGAGCCCAGGTTGGTGATGGGCTGGCCGGGTATGGAGGCCCCGGTGGTGTCCTGAATTCCCGTGATCCCCACCTTCGTCGTGCCTCCCTTGGTGTAAAAGGAGCCGCCCCACTGCACGCCAAGCTCGCGCGAGAACGAGGTGTCGACCTCGACGATCCTCGCCTCGATCAGCACCTGGGGGGTGGCGGTGTCGAGCCTGGCGATCAGCGACCTGGCATCCTCGATATTCTTGGGCAGGTCGCGGATCACGATCGTGTTGGTCCGCTCGTCGATCTGGACTTTCCCCCCTTCGGACAGCAGATCCTTTATTTTCACCAGAAAATCGGAAGCTTTCGTATAACTGACCGGGATGGTTTCCGTGACCGATTCCAGGGTGGCCTTAAGTTTTTCCACTTCCTTCCGGGTGTCGAGCCGTGTTCTCTCCTCCGTCCGTAAAGTGGCCAGTGGGGCGATACGGACCACGTTGCCTTCCAGCGTCGCGCCGAGCGATTTGGACTGGAGAACCAGGTCCAGCGCCTGGTCCCAGGGAACGTTGACGAGGCGGAGGGTGACCTTCCCCTTGACGTCGTCGGAGGTTATTATGTTCAGGTTGCTCACTTCCGCGATGATCCGAAAGACGTTCTGCACGTCCGCGTCCTTGAAGTCCAACGATATGCGCTGCCCGGAGTATTTCCGCTGGGCGCCCCCGGCCCCGCCTGTAATGAACCCAAGCCGCGCCGCGCTTTCGGCCGGGCCGATTCCCTTGTTTCCCCCCTCCGCCGGTTCAGCCGCATCGGTCTTGCCTTCTGCGGCCCTGGCCACGACCGTGCCTCGCATCTCCATCGGCGCCTTCTTGGGGAAGGCGACCACGACTGCATCCCCGCGTCTCTCCACGTTGTAGGATGCGTCGGATGCGTAGGCAACGGTCACGCTGACCCCTTTCTTTCCCACCGAGGGAACGATCCGGGTCACCGGAAGATCCAGTTTCCGCGCGTCGATCAGCCTCAGCAACCCCTTCTCGGCGGACGCGCCGGGGAAGAACAAAGTGACGCTGCCAGGCTTCTTCTGTACCTGGTGGGCTATTTGCCCCGCCATGGTGACCACCACGTTGGATGCCTCGGGAAGATCCTCGAGGTCGATCCCCACGACGGCCGGTCCCTTGGCCGGGGGTTTCCCTTCCTCCATCCGCTCCATGCTTGTCACTTTTTCTTCCTGGCCGCCTCCCACGGAAACGATGATCTTGCCCGCCTCGGAAGTCACGAGGAACGGGAGCGGGCGGTCTTCGGGCGTTTCCACAACCAGCCGGAGCTTCTTTTCCTGCTGAGACAGCTTCACCGCCTTAACCTGCGGCGTATTGACGGGTATATCCGACGATGCGGCGCCCTTGGTCATG
>JAGVHM010000095.1 GCA_020056545.1 bacterium | reverse complement strand
GCGCAGTGAAGTAAAGCGCAGACGGGCGATTTGGGAACGACCGCCCGGCGAGCCATGAACGAAGTCCCCCCTCCGAGGCGGCGCAGCCGGAACCGGGTGTGCGGGCACCACGATTATTCTTCGATGCGCGGGAACGCCACGGTGGACTTCGGCAGGGTGACGCCGGACCGGAGTCCGCCCCACGCTCCGGCCGCTGAAAGTTTCGCCGCGGCGACCTGCCCCTCGCACCCGAGCGCCTCCCACATCCGCTGCGCCGCGCTCGGCACGAAGGGCGCCGTCAACAGCACGGATATCCGGGTGGCCTCCAGGATGTTGTACAGGACCGCGCCCAGCCGGACCCGCTTCGAGGGATCCTTTGCCAGCGCCCACGGCGCCGACGCGTCGACGTACCGGTTCGCGGCCTTCACGAGGTCCCAGATGGCGGTGAGCGCGTTGTGGAACTCCACTTTTTCCATCGCCGCGTCCGCGGCGCGCACGGTTTCGGTGGCCCTTGCGATGAGCGCGAGGTCCTCCTCTCCGGCGGGGGAGGGGGAGGGCACCGTCCCGGCGAAATACTTCCCCAGCATCCCGAGCGTCCTGTTGAGCAGGTTTCCGAAGTCGTTGGCGAGGTCGGAGTTTATCCTGTGCACGAGCGCCTTCCGCGAGAAGTCCCCGTCGGACCCGAACGGCACCTCCCGCAAAAGGAAGTACCGGAAGGCGTCCGCACCGTAGGTCTCCACCATCTCATAAGGGTCCACGACGTTCCCCAGCGACTTGCTCATCTTCTGCCCCTCGACGGTCCACCAGCCGTGCGCGAATACGCCGAGAGGCGGGGCCACCCCCGCGGACATGAGGAACGCGGGCCAGAAGACGGCGTGGAACCGCAGGATGTCCTTTCCCACCATGTGTATGTCGGCCGGCCAGAAGGTGTCGAACATCTCCCCGCCGTCCGGGTATCCGACCCCGGTGATGTAATTGGTGAGCGCGTCGTACCAGACGTAGATCACGTGCCCGGGATGGCCGGGGACCGGGATCCCCCACGAAAGGGAAGTGCGCGAGACAGAGAGGTCGTTCAGCCCCCCCTCGACGAAGGAGACGACCTCGTTCCGGCGGCTCTCCGGCCGGATGAACGAAGGATTTTTCCCGTAATAGTCGAGCAGCGGCCGCTGGTACTTCGAGAGCCGGAAGAAGAAGGAGGGCTCTTTCCGCCGGTCGGCGGCCCGCCGGCACTCCGGGCACTTCCCGTCGACCAGCTGCAGGTCGGTCCAGTACGACTCGCAGGGGGTGCAATACCATCCCTCGTATTCGCCGAGGTAGATGTCCCCGTTGCGCAGCGAATTAAGGAAGAGCCCCTGGACGGAGGCGTAGTGCCTGGGCTCGGTCGTGCGGATGAAGTCGTCGTTGGTGATGTCGAGCGCCGGAGTCAGCCCCTGGAACCGCGTGACCACCCGGTCGGCAAGCTCTCTTGGGGTCACGCCCTGCTGCGTGGCGCTCTTCTGCACCTTCTCGCCGTGTTCATCCGTGCCGGTGAGGAAAAAGACCTTCTGCCCCTTCATCCGGTGGTGCCGCGCGAGCGCGTCGCAGGCGATCGTGGTATATGCATGTCCGATGTGGGGGACGTCGTTGACGTAGTAGATCGGCGTCGAGATGTAGAACGTGGGCTTCACGAAGCCCCTTCCTCCTCGTCGCTGAACCGGAAGGAGAGGTCGTCGCCCTCGCCGACATCGATCATGGGGGGAGGCGCTCCAGGGTCCGCGGAGCAGGTTTCGCACGCCTTGCCCCTGGCCCGGTTGTAGGACTCGTGCTCGTAGATGAGGCAGCACATCAGGCGTCCGCAGACCCCGGAGAGCTTCGCGGGATTCAGCGCGAGCTTCTGGTCCTTGGCCATCTTGACCGTGATCGGCTCGAAGTCGGACAGGAACGAGGCGCAGCACAGGTTCTTGCCGCAGGGCCCGATCCCCCCGATCATCCGCGCCTCGTCGCGCACGCCGATCTGACGCATCTCGATGCGCGTCCGAAGCTCGTGGGCCAGGTCCTTGACGAGTTCCCGGAAGTCGATGCGTCCGTCAGCCGTGAAGTAGAAGACCGCCTTGCTCCTGTCGAGGAGGACTTCCGTGCGCGCCAGCTTCATGGGGAGGGCTCTGGCCTCGATTCGCTTCAGGCAGAAGGAGTGCGCATCCGCCTCCCGCCGGGCGTTCTCCTGGTGGGCGCGGATGTCGTCGGCGGTGGCCGCCCTTACGATCCTTGAGTACGGGGACTTTTCGCCGGGGGGGGAGTAGGAGTCCACACGCTGGACGACCTCGCCCAGCACCGCCCCGCGCTCGGTCTGCACGACGACGTAATCGCCACGGCTGACCGCGGTCCCGGTGCAGTCGTAGTGGAACGTCTTGCAGACTCCGCGAAGCCTGACTCCCGCAAGATCCATATGCGATCAATCCTTTCCATGCAGGCCAAATAAAAATGCCTCCAGCGCCAGCCGTTTCTGGGCCTGGGGAGGCAGTCGGGACATCGACAACAGCTCCCGGAACTTCCGGGTCCACCCTTCGCCGGTCTTCCGGCCGGCAATGGTGCACAGGGCATCCCGGAAATCCTCGTTTATTATATCCGCTTTCCCCCCGGAAGATAAGAGGGCCAGGTCCCGCGCCACGGAGAGGGGCACCGCGGCCTGCGCTTCCCGGTCTCCGGCCTTTCTCCATGCCTCGCCTGCGGCGAAGACGGCCTGGGGGTCCTGGCGGGAAAACAGGCCGACCCAGGCCTTCCGGCCCTCTTCCATTTCCTCAAGAAGGAGAAGCGCCCGCCCCGGACTTCCTCCCGCGCAGGCCGCCGCCGCCCGCAGCGCGGCCGGGGAGTGCCGCTTTCCCTTCGCCTGCAGGGCTCCAAGTATCTCCTCCACCGTCTCGGCCGGCATCGTCCGAAAGGGGATCTTCTGGCAGCGGGAAACAATCGTGGGAGGCAGCCGGGATAACCGGTGGGCCACGAGCAGGAGGTGCGTCTCCGGCGGGGGTTCCTCGAGGGTCTTCAGAAGGGCGTTGGCCGCCTGGATGGTCATCCGGTCCGCTGGGCAGATGAGCGCGGCGCGCGGGCGGTCCGAGAACGCCTTGAGCGACAGCTCCTCCTTGAGCCGACGGACCTCTGCAATCTGTATGAAGTGGTTCTCGGGCGATATGCTCAGCAGGTTGGGATGCGTGCCGGAAGAGAGGAGTCGGCAGTCGGGGCATTCCCCGCATGCGCCGTCTTCGATCCGGTTGCGGCAGAGGAGGCCGGCAAGGAAAGCGAGCGCCGCCTTCTCCTTTCCCGTCCCTTCCTCGCCGTGGAAGAGGAGGCCCGCCGGAACGTTCCCGGTCTCGAAGTAGCGGCGCAGGAGGGATACCGCCCGGTCCTGCCCGCGGAGGGAGGAAAGACGGTCTACCATCCCAGTCGAGCCGAAACGGTCTCGCGCACCCGGCGGAAGACGTCGTCCGCGGAGAGGGTGCCGTCGATCGGGACGATCCGGCCGGGGTGGCGCTCCAGAAGGCGCAGATAACCTTCGCGCACTTTCGCGTGGAACTCGACCGATTCGGATTCGATGCGGTCCGGCCCCGACCCCCGTCCGCTGATCCGGACGAACCCCTCCGCCGGAGAGATGTCGATCAGGAAGGTCAGGTCGGGGGAAACGCCTGCCGATGCGAGATCGTTCAGCCATTCGATCCGGGCGCCGTCGATGTTCCGGGAATGTCCCTGGTATGCCGAGGTTGCGTCGTAGAACCTGTCGCACAACACCGCCTGCCCGGATGAAAGCGCGGGGAGGATCACCGAGCGGACATGCTGGGCCCGGGCGGCTTCATAAAGGAGAAGTTCGGTTTCCGGGAAGACGAACTCCTCCCGCCGCGACAGCAGGAGGGAGCGGATCTCGTCGGCGAGAGGCGTGCCGCCCGGCTCGCGGGTCACCCGGTGGGAGATCCCCTTAACGGTGAGGTAGTCCGACAACAGCCGGACCTGGGTGGTCTTTCCGGACCCCTCGATCCCCTCAAAAGTGACGAACGGGGCATTCAACTAGCATTCCGAGAAGCCGCAGGACCGGCACTTGAGGCACCCCTCCTGCATCTCGACCTGGCTGCCGCAGTCGGGACAGGCGCCGCGCGCGATCTCCAGGCTATCTCCCCTGGCGGACAACTGCGGCGAGGCGAGCGAGGAATCGGCCGCGGTCCCGGGAATGCCGGCGAACATCTTGTCGACGTTCTCCATGTACCATTCGATGGCCTTGGAGACGGCGTCCGCGCATGACAGTATCTTGCCGCCGTTCCCGCCCCAGGCCGGCAGATGGCAGGAGATCCCTTTGAGCTGCTTGACGATCTGGTCGGGCTGGACCCCTGAGCGCAGGGCGAGGGACACCAGCCTCCCGATCGCCTCCGACTGCGATGCTGCGCACCCGCCCGCCTTTCCCATCTGGTTGAATATCTCGAAGATACCCTGCGGGTCGCGGTTCAACGTGACGTAGAGCTTCCCGCAGCTGGTCTTCATCTCCTTTGTTACGCCCAGAAGGGTGTCGGGACGGGGACGGGGGGCGACGAAACCCGGCTGCGCGGGGAGCTGCGGTTGGGCGGCGCTTTCCCTGCGGTTGACCTCTCCGATGTTCAGCACCTGCTCGTCGCGGCTGCGGTCGCGGTAGACGGTGACGCCCTTGCACCCGAGTCGGTACGCGAGCGCGAACACCTTGCGGATGTCATCCCGGGTGGCGTCGGAGGAGAAGTTGACGGTCTTGGACACGGCGTTGTCGACGAATTTCTGGAATGCGGCCTGCATCCGAAGGTGCGCCTCGGGAGAGATGTCGTGCGCCGTGACGAACACCCGGCGGACTTCGTCGGGAATGCCGTCCAGGTGACGGACCGAGCCGGCCTGCGATATATCGGTCATCTTCTCGACCGAGTAGAGCCCTCGCTGCCGCATCTCGGCCTCGAAGAGGGGATGGACCTCGACCATGTGGTCGTTGTCCATGACGTTCCGTATGTACGACAGCGCGAAGATCGGCTCGATCCCGCTGCTGCAGCCGGCGATGATGCTGATGGTCCCCGTGGGCGCGATGGTCGTGGTGGTGGCATTGCGCCGGGGGACGCCCTGCCGCTCGGGGTAGACGCTGATCCCGTAGTTCGGGAACGCCCCGCGTTCGCGGGCCAGGAAGGTGGTCGCCGCGACCGACTCCTCCTGGACGAAGCTCATGATCTCCTGGCCCACGGCCAGCGCCTCGTCGGAGTCGTATGGGATGCCGAGCCGGATCAGCATGTCGGCGAACCCCATCACCCCCAGCCCGATCTTCCGGTTTCCCATAGTCATCTGCCGGATCTCGTTCAGCGGGTAGTTGTTCATGTCGATGACGTTGTCCAGAAAACGCACCGCGTCGTGGATCGTGGCCTTGAGCTTCTCGTAGTCGATCCGCGTGCCGCCGTTCTCCCCGGCGATCATGTGGGCGACGTTGATGGAGCCCAGATTGCACGATTCGTAAGGAAGCAGCGGCTGCTCGCCGCATGGGTTAGTGCTCTCGATGGCGCCGAGCCTGGGAGTCGGGTTGTCCCGGTTGATCCTGTCGATGAAGATGATCCCCGGCTCGCCGTTGCGCCACGCGGAGTCCACGATCTTCTCGAACACCTCGCGGGCCTTGAGGCTGGCGGCGTTATCGCCCGAGTGGGGGTTGACGAGCTGGTACTCGGCGTCGGTCTCCACCGCCTTCATGAACTCCTCCGTCAGCGCGACGGAGATGTTGAAGTTGTTCAGCTTGTCGCTCTTCGTCTTGCAGGTTATGAAGTCGAGAACGTCGGGATGGTCGACACGGAGGATCCCCATGTTGGCGCCCCTTCGCGTCCCTCCCTGCTTGATCGTCTCGGTGGCCGCGTCGAAGACCGTCATGAACGAAATGGGGCCAGACGAAATCCCCTTGGTGGATTTCACCACGTCGTGCTTCGGGCGCAGGCGGGAGAAGGAGAAACCGGTTCCGCCGCCGCTTTTGTGGATGAGCGCGGTGTTCTTGACGGCATCGAAGATCGATTCCATCGAATCGTCGACCGGGAGAACGAAGCAGGCGGAAAGCTGCTGCAGCTCCCGTCCGGCGTTCATCAGGGTCGGGGAATTGGGCAGGAAATCCATGCGGGCCATCGCCGCATAGAACGTCTCGGCCCACTGCAGGACAACCTCGGGAAGGGCCCCGTAGAAGAACCCTTCCGCGGAGGCGATGTTGTAGGCTACCCTTGCGACCATCTCCTCGGGGGATTCGAGGATTTCCCCGCGATTGTTCTTCTTCAGATACCTTCGCTCGAGCACCTTCCGGGCGTTGTCCGAAATCGGCAAACTGCCGTATTTCCTGCACATCCGGTCGGCCCATTCCCTGGGAGGGGCCTCGGGAACGCTTTTCCCGGAAGGGCGCTTGACCGTTTCCTGGGAAAGATTCGCAGCACTGGGTGGGGAAGGCACGTTCAGATCCATGTTGTCAGCTCCGTCAGCGTTCCGACTACCCCGGGGAGGAATGCCTCATAGATTAATTATGGCTTATATTGTGGGCTTCGGGCGGCACGCATACAAGATATTGTGTCAATCATATCCTGTCAAGCAAAACGGGGCTGAAAACCAAAAAACTTACAAATCCTGTCATTAACAGCGTTTGGGGTAAAATAAAACAGAGTTTATCTGGCATGCCCGCAAAATAGACTGAAATCCCTTTGGGGCATGTCTTCAAGGGAAGCCGGCACACGGGGAGCATTTCCTGACAGGGCCTGATCCTGCAAGCCGTCGGGGCGGCCGTGCAGGCGGGATGCCGCCGCGCAGAAGCGGACCGGGGCCGCAAGTTTCGGCTTGATTCTCGCGCCGTGTTGCAGTATGTATACAGTCGACAATTGCCAACACGGATGTCATTTGGCTGCTTGCGAGTAAATCACTAAAACATCCGTATGAAGAAAGGGGCGTCCATGGTTCCCCTGCGCCGGGACTCGTATCGCATCGCCGTACCGGTCGTTTTCCTTGCGCTATGCCTGCTTGCGGCTGTTCCCTGTCCCGACGGATTCGCGATGGATAACGGGCAGTGTTTCGACTGCCACGGCGATTCCGGGATCATCTCATGGTCGGCCCGCGAAAAGGCGGGCAACGTGAAGGCGGGGGGAGTCGAGAAACAGCCTCGTCACATCCCGCCTTTCCCCGGGGTGTCGCTGTTCGTGGACCCCGGCCCGTACAAGGCGTCGGTGCACACCGATCTTTCCTGCACCGACTGCCACGCGGACATCAAGGACCTTCCCCACGCCGCCAGGCTCGCCACGGTCGACTGCTCGGGGTGCCACGCCGAGGCGAACAAGGCCTTCAAGGGGAGCCGTCACGTAATGGTGCACCGCGAGGCGAAGGGCGACGCCCCGCTTTGCGTCGACTGCCACGGGGCGCACGCGATTCCCAAGTCGTCCGTTTCCACCTCCCCCGTCTATTTCCGTAACATAGCGGCGACGTGCATCCGCTGCCACGGCGATCCGGGGGTGACCGGCCGGTCGAAGATTCCCATCCCGAGGGCCGGGAGGATGTACGAAAGAAGCATCCACAACCGCGCGATCGTGGACAAGGGGCTGAACAAGTCCGCCACATGCGTCGACTGCCACGGGTCGCACAGCCTGAAGGACCGGCTCGACCCTTCGTCTCCCATCTTCCGGACCAACATCCCGCAGACCTGCGGGAAGTGCCATTACGGCGTCTACGCCATATTCAAGGACAGCGCGCACGGAACGGCCTTTTACAGGGGCGTCCCCGACGCCCCGGGCTGCACCGAGTGCCACGGAGAGCACGACATACGGCAGGCGGCGGACCCAGGCTCCTCGGTTTCCTTCGCCGCCGTGTCGCAGAAGACCTGCCCCTCCTGCCACTCCGCGGAAAGGCTTTCCGACCGGTACGGGATCGCCACGGGAAAAGTGAAGGGATACGAGGAAACCTTCCACGGACTCTCCCAGCGGCTCGGGGACAAGACGGTGGCGAACTGCTCGTCCTGCCATGGTGTCCACGAGATCTTCCCGTCCAGGGACCCGCGCTCGACGGTCCATCCGAAGAACCTCAAGGTCACCTGCGGGAAATGCCACCCCGTCGACACCGAGAACTTCGCGAAGGGGAACATCCACGTCGGCCCCGGCGGGCTTGGGGGCCAGGTCAAGTACTGGGTGGAGAACATTTACATATGGATGATCGTAGTGGTCATCGGCGGGATGATTCTGCACAACGGCGCCGACTACATCCGCAAGCTGCAGGTCATCTACCGGAAGCGGAGGGAGTGGGAGCATCCGGGGTACGAGCGGTTGAACGCGTCGGAGCGGGTGCAGCATATCCTCACGCTCACGACGTTTTTCACCCTCGTGATCACCGGCTTCGCCCTGAAGTTCAAGTGGTCGATCCCCTTCATTTCGGACGCCGCGAACGTAGCGATTCGCGGACAGGGGCACCGGGTGGCCGCCATCCTCATGGTGGCGACCTGCATCTACCACCTCTATTACGCGATTTTCACGGCGCGCGGGCGCGACCAGTTTGCGCGGATGATGCCCCGCTGGCAGGACGCCAAGGACATAGTGGGGATGCTCCGGTACT
>JAGVHM010000031.1 GCA_020056545.1 bacterium | reverse complement strand
GAGGAGGACGGCGCCGATCGCCAGGTCGAACCGGTGGAAGTATTCCCGCAGAGTTGGCCAAGACTCTCCCATGACCATGCCGACATATGCGAGCCCCAGGCACCACGGCAGGGATCCCGCGAAAGTGTAGACGATGAACCGCTTCATCTCCATCCGCGCCACCCCTGCGGGAAATGCGATGAATGTCCGGATGACCGGGAGAAGCCTCGCGAAGAAAACGGTCGCCTCCCCGTGCCGCGCGAACCAGCGGTCCGCGAGGTCCAGGTCGCGGGGGGACATCAGGATGAACTTCCCGTACTTCTCGATGAGCGGCCGGCCCCCGTACATCCCGAGGTAATACGCAGGCACGGAGCCCACGACGCATCCTATCGCCCCCGCGAGCCCCACGGACCACAGGGAGTACTTCCCCAGAAAGACGAGGTACCCGGAGAACGGCATGATCACCTCTGAGGGCAGCGGTATGCAGGCGGACTCTATGGCCATCAGGAAAACGATGCCGGGCAGTCCCATCATGGATATCACGTAGATGACAAACGAGGCGAGCGCTTCCAGGATGCGAGTGATCAATGGGCAGACTCCCGGTGCGGAAATCGGGTCCGGTTCTTCGGCGGCCTACGGGGACGTGAAATGACCGGAACCGGTTCCGGCCGGGAACCCTATTTCGCTTTCCCCATGATGACGCGGACCAGCAGCGCCTTGCGCTCCGACCCTGCCTGCGTGCACTTGACCAGAACGCGGCACCCCGGCGCGACCTCCTCCTTGGGGACCCTGGTCACCCCATAGTAGAAGACCGTTTCCTTGTCCCATAGCACCTTGACGTCCTGGCGCGGGAGGGTCTCGTCACTGAAGCTTGCGTCGGTCAGAAAGAGCGCTCCCGGCCCGAGCGACTTGACGGTCCCTTTCAGGACCTCCGGCTCCTGGGCGATTGCGGGAACGGTCGCGCCGGAGACCAGGAAGCAGGCCAGCAGGGCGGCGGGGAGAAAAAACCGCAGGAAGAAACGCCTGGGATGCATATCGCAACCCTCCTTTTCAGGCGAACGGCCGGGATATGAAGGAACGGCGGAAAACTGTGTACAGTATATACAAAGGGCGGCAATTGAAAAGCCGTATTGCGTTATCCCACGGTTATCCATGGCGGCCCGATGCTCAAGGTGGGCTGCGCGTCTCCCACCGGGATGCCCTGCCCCTCCTTGCCGCAGGTCCCCAGCCCGAAACCCAGGTCGCTTCCCACCCTGTCGATCATCTTGAGCAGCCCGGGGCCGTTTCCCGTGATGGTGGCGCCGCGGACCGGATCTCCGCGCTTCCCGTTCTCGATCCTGTATCCTTCCGCCACCTCGAACATGAAGTCTCCGGTGACAGTGTTGACCTGGCCTCCTCCCATCTTGAGCACCAACAGGCCGCGCTCGGCGGACCGGAGTATCTCTCCCGGCGGAACTGTCCCCGGCAGGATGATCGTGTTGCTCATCCGCGGGATCGGCTTGTGCCGGTACGATTCCCGGCGCCCGTTCCCCGTAGGGCGCGCTCCCTCCTTCATGGCGGAGAGCCGGTCGTGAAGGAACCCCTTCAGGACCCCGTTTTCCACCAGAACGGTCCTTTCGCCGGGCGTGCCTTCGTCATCGATGCCGAACGATCCCCGCTTCCACGGAACCGTGGCATCGTCGACGATCGAAACGAGCGGGCTCGCCACCTCCTTCCCAAGTTCGTTCTTGTACACCGACATCCCCTGACGGGCGAGGTCCGCCTCCAGCCCATGCCCGATCGCCTCGTGCACCATGGTCCCGCCGGCCTCTGCGGAGAGGACGACCGGCATACGGCCCCCCGGAATCCTGCGTGCGGAGAGGGTTGAAACGGCCCGCATCGCCGCCTTGCGCGCAAGGGCTTCCGGAATGAATTCCTCCAGAAACTCCCAGCCTGCGGTCCCTCCGCCCGATTCGTAGCCGGATGCCAACCCGCCCCCGTTCCCCGCCACGCACTGGACGGACAGCACGGTGAACGTCTGCTGATCGGTGGTGAACCCGGCCGGGTGCGCCGCGACCTCGATGCGGCGCTCCGCCTCGCCGTATGTGGCGCGGACCTGCCGGATTTCCGGCGACACACCCCTGGCTGCACGGTCCATAAGGGTTACCAGGGCTGTCTTTTCTCCAATGCCTTTCGCCGAGGGCGGCAACCGCACGGGGGAAGGGTTTCGCTCAACGGCCGGCGAAGCCGGAAGGACGACGGGAACGCCTCCGCCCTCCGCATGCCGCGAGAGATCGGAAGCCAGGGCCGCGAGAGCGCGCGTCCCGGTCTCGTTCGTGTACGCGTAGAACGTCTTGCCGCGGAAGATCAACCGTATTCCGATCCCGGCGTCGGTCCCTGAAAGGACCCTCTCGATCTTTCCGTCCTCCAGCAGGACCGTGAGGGATCGCACTTCCTCGAAAAACAGCTCGCCGTATTCCCCCCCACGGGACATCAGGGCGGAAAGGACCCGCTCGGTATCGGTTTTTGAGAGCATTGCATCCTCCGGCAGAACGGCGGTTTTGTGTATAATACATCCAACACCGTATCCGTGAGTAAAGGGAGCCGATGAAAAGAATACTCGCCCTGGGGGCCTTGGCCCTTTTTGTTTTCTCCGGGAACGCGCAGGCGTATCCCGGAAACGGCATGGCGGGAAACGTCCGGGCGACGGGCAGGGCCTACTCATTTTTCCTGTCCGGGTATCTCTCTTACAGGGAAGGGAATCTCGACGCGGCTCTCGATATGTACCAGAAAGCCCTACGGTATGCGGAGAACGAACCTGCGATCCTCTATGAAATCGGCAACGTATATGTCAAGAAGGGGAAGCTCGTGGAGGCCAGGGAGGTTCTCGAAAAGGCGCTGTCGATAGACGACGGCCACGCCCGGTCGCGTTACCTGCTCGCCGGCATCCTGGCCACGACGGGAGAAAAGGAGAAGGCCGCCGAGCTCTACCGCCGGACCCTTTCGGATGATCCTGAGAACGAGGAAGTCTACGTACACCTGGCCACGCTTTCCGTGGAGAAGGGCGACCTCGCCAAGGCCGGCGAGTATCTCGACGGGCTGATCATGAAGAACCCGGAGTCGGCCCTGGGCTATTACTACCGCGGACGCCTCCTGGCCGCCCAGAGGAAGCTTCCGGACGCCCTTAAAGATTTCGACAAGGCCCTTTCCCTGCACCCCTTCTTCGACGGCGCCCTGGTGGATTCGGGCGGAGTTCTGGAGATGATGGGGAAGATTCCGGAGGCGGAGGAGCGGTACAAGAAGGCGCTGGAGATTTCGCCGTACAACCTGCTCGTCCGCGAGCGGCTGGGACGCGTCCTCATCATGGAGAACAAGATCGAGCAGGCCGTCGACCAGTACGAAGAGCTCAAGAAATCCTCAAACGACAACCTGGAATTCCGGACGAGGCTGGGCATACTCTACCTCGAGCGGGACCGCTACGACGACGCGATAAACGAGTTCCGCTTCGTCCTGTCCGCCCAGCCTCAGAATCACAACGTCCGCTTTTACCTCGGCACGACGTACGAGGAAAAGGGGCTGCTGCCCGAGGCGCAGGAGCAGTTCCAGGGGATTCCCGACACCTCGCCGGTATACAGGGACGCGATGCTGCACCTTGCGATGACGCTGGGGCGGAAGAAGAAGATGGCCGAGTCGATCGAGGTCACGCGCAGGCTCCGGGCCAAGTATCCGGAGGACGTGACGCTGATGGTGTTCCTCGGCGGGCAGCTGGAAGAGGCGGGGAAATACGAGGAGGCGGTGGGCGTCCTCAATGAGGCGGTCGCCAAGGATCCGAAGAGCGCCTCCGCCCGGTTTTCACTGGGTGTCGTGTACGACAAGATGGGAAACTTCGAGAAAATGGTCGAGTCTATTCAGAGCGCTATCGAGATCGACCCGAAGAACGCGGTCGCGCTCAACTACCTCGGCTACTCTTACGCGGACAGGAACGTGAAGCTCAAGGAGGCGGAAGCGCTTATCCTCCGGGCGCTGGAGGTCCGGCCGAGCGACGGATTTTTCATCGACAGCCTGGCCTGGGTTTACTACCGGCAGGGGGATCTTCCACGGGCCGAGGCGGAGCTGCGGCGGGCGCTGACCTTCGTGCCGGACGATCCGGTGGTGCTCGAGCACCTGGGGGACGTCCTCGTCAGCCAGGGGAAGGGGAAAGAGGCCTCCGCATTATTCGAGAAGGCGATAGCGAAGGGGCACGAGAAGCCGGAGGAGATAAGGAATAAGATCAGCCGGGTCAAGAAAGAGGATCCGCCCGCCAGGTGATATGGGCCGCCGTCTCCTGTCAGGGGCGGCATCGGCCTGCTGGGTCGCGTCGGCGCTGGTCCTTGCAGCCGGATGCGCTCCCGGCCTGCAACGCCTGGCGGGGGAAGAAGCGCGGGGGGCGCGGGAGTTTTTCGCGTCGGCCGCTGCGGTTACCTTTCCCATCCAGATATCATTCACCGGGTTCGCCGAGGTTTCCGGCGGCGTGTTCCCGTTCGTCGCAGGCGTGAACTCCCGGACTTCCTCAGAGGAGACCGTCGGGTTCTACGATCCGCTCGGCCGGCCGGTCATGTTCCTTTCGAACGACGGGATGAGGGTGACGGTCTCCAGGGGCCTTGCGGCGGGAGACTTTCCGCCTCCGGACTTTCCCCCGGTGACGGCGGGGCCGGTTTCCCTCGGGCGGATCCTCTCCGGGGCGCCGGCGTATCCCCTCGACGACGGAGATCCGGGGAGGACGCAGGACGGCGAGTGGGTCCTTGAAGACCGGCGGCAGCGGCTCTTTTCCGACGCGTCCCGGCGCCTCCTGCTGCGCGCCGAGTATCTGTTCGCCGGAAAGGATGTGGCGGTTTCCTATCCGGGACGGGAGGCCCCGGGGCCGCCGCCGGTGGTGAGGATCGAGATTTCCGGAGCGAAAATAGTCCTGCGGAGGGATGCGGAATGAGGCGCCCGATTCTTTTCCTTGCCGTTCTTGCCGGCCTGGCTTTTCTGGCGGCCGGATGTTCCGGGGAGAAGAGGGAGGCCCCGGTCAAGGGTGATGCCGGAACGCAGGAGGCCCCGGCATACGGCGACGCGCTGGTGGAGGGGAGCAACGGGGATGTCAGCGGGTTCCTGTCCGCAGTGACGAGCGATTCGGCCTCCCACGGAGCCGCGAACTACATATTCAACGGCCTCGTCCGGTACGACAAGAACCTCAAGCTCGAGGGAGAGCTCGCCGAGTCCTGGGAGGTGGCCCCCGACGGGAAGAAGATCACCTTCCGCCTCCGGAAAAACGTGAAGTGGCACGACAACGTCCCGTTCACCTCCGACGACGTGATGTTCACCTACCGGAAGATGATCGACCCGAAGACGCCCACGGCGTACGGAGAAGCCTTCAAGCAGGTGCGGCGGGTGTCCAACCCGGACCACTATACGGTCATCGTGGAATACGACAGGCCGTACGCCCCCGCCATGGAATCCTGGGGATTGAACATCCTGCCGAAGCACCTTCTGGAAAAATACCCGGACATCAAGCAGAGCCCCTTGAACAAATCGCACCCGATCGGAACGGGGCCGTATAGATTCATCGAGTGGAAGCCGGGGGCTAAGATCGTCTTCGAGGCGAACCCGGACTATTTCGAGGGGAAGCCGTACATCGCCCGGATCGTCACGCGCGTCATCCCGGACCAGGCGACGATGTTCCTCGAGCTCAAGTCGGGCGGCATCGACCAGATGACGCTCACCCCGCTGCAATATTCCAAGCAGACGGACACGGAGGAGTTCAGGAAGAATTTCCGGAAGTACCGCTATCTCGGCTTCGCCTACACCTACCTGGGCTTCCGCCTCGACCATCCTTTCTTCAAGGAGAAGAGGGTCCGGCAGGCGATCGCCCACGCGATCAACAAGAAGGAGCTGATCGACGGCGTCCTCTTCGGGCTGGGGCAGGAAGTCACGGGCCCGTACAAGCCCGGCCATTGGGTGTACAACCCCGATGTGCGGAAGTACCCCCACGACCCGGCGAAGGCGAAGGCGCTCCTCGCGGAGGCGGGATGGAAACCCGGCGCGGACGGGACGATGGCGAAGGACGGCAGAAAGTTCGCTTTCACCGTGTACACCAATGCCGGGAACGAGAGCCGCTCCAAGACGGCCGCCATAATCCAGCAGCAGCTTGCCGCCGTGGGGATCAAGATGGAGATCCGTACGCTGGAGTGGGCCGCCTTCATCAACGAGTTCGTAAAGAAGCGCAAGTTCGACGCCCTGATCCTCGGCTGGGCGACGGGCCCCGAGCCGGACCAGTTCGACATCTGGAGCTCCACCAAGACGGGCCCCGACGAGCTGAACCACGTGGGGTTCTCCAACGCCGAGGTGGACCGGCTTCTCGAGGATGGCCGCCGCACCTTCGACATGGAGAAGAGGAAGAAGGCGTACTTCCGGATCCAGGAGATCCTGGCGGAGGAGCAGCCCTACGTCTTCCTCTACGCGCCGGAGGCGCTGCCGGTCTTCCACAAGCGGGTCCGGGGGATCGAGCCGGCTCCCGCGGGGATCGGCTACAACTTCATCAAGTGGTACGTTCCGAAGGCCGAGCAGAAGTACACCTCTTACCAGTGATGGGGATGCGATGCTCCGGTACGTCGCGCGACGGCTCCTTCTGACGATTCCGCTCCTCGTCGGCATCAGCCTGCTGTCGTTCCTCGCCATCCACATGGCCCCCGGGGGACCGATCAGCGTCGCCGCCGACCTGAACCCCAAGGCCACGGCGGAGTATCGGGAGCGGATGGTGCGTTACTACGGCCTCGATCAGCCCATCCACGTGCAGTACGGGAGATGGCTGGGGCGGATGGCGACGCTCGACTTCGGCGAGAGCTTCGCCCCCGACGGGCGGCAGGTTTCCGAGAAGATCAGAGAGAGGATCCCGGTCACTCTCACGATCAACATCCTTTCCATGGGGCTGATCTTTCTTGTCGCAATCCCGCTGGGGATCTACTCGGCGGTCCGGAAGGACTCATGGTTCGACCGGATCTCGACGGTGACCGTCTTCACCGGCTTCGCCGTCCCCACGTTCTGGCTCGCCCTGCTCCTCATGATCCTGTTCGGGGTGAAGCTGGGCTGGCTTCCCATCTCGGGGCTGGTTTCGCTGGAGCACGACTCGCTCCCCCTCGCGGGGAAGGCGTGGGACCGGGCGAGGCACCTGGTCCTTCCGGTCCTTCTGGCCGGGTTCGGCGGGCTGGCGGGGATGTCGCGCTACATGCGCTCCAACATGCTGGAGGTGATCCGGCAGGATTACATAGCCGCCGCGAAGGCCAAGGGACTCGTCGAGCGGCAGGTGGTGTTCCGGCACGCGATGCGGAACGCCCTGCTCCCCGTCATCACGATACTTGGGCTCTCCGTGCCGGACCTGCTCGGCGGGGCGGTCATCTTCGAGACGATCTTCGCCATCCCGGGGATGGGGCAGCTCTTCTACCAGGGGGTGATGTCCCGCGATGTCCCTCTCATAATGGGGATCCTGGTCATCGGCGCCTTCCTGACGCTGATCGGCAACCTCCTGGCGGACGTCGGTTACGCGCTGGCCGACCCGCGCATCCGGGCGGGATGACGCGATGGCGGCGGGCGGAGCGCACTCCATGTTCTTCGACTTCCTGCGGCGGCTGGCCCGGAACCGGCTGGCGGTCGCCGGCGGAGCGGTGGTCCTTTTCTTTTTCATCCTCTCCGCCGTTCCGCAGGTCTTCTCCGGACACGATCCGAACCGGATCGACGTCCTCAAGGTTCTCCAGGCGCCCTCCGCGGGGCATCCCCTGGGGACCGACGAGCTGGGGCGGGATGTCCTGGCGAGGATGGCGTACGGGGCCCGCATCTCGCTCAAGGTGGGATTCGTGGCGGTGGGGATCGCGACCTGCATCGGCCTCCTGGTAGGGCTTTTTTCGGGGTTCTACGGCGGCCTGGCGGACGCCGTACTCATGCGCTTCGTCGACATCATGCTCTGTTTTCCCACGTTTTTTCTCATCCTGGCGGTGATCGCCTTTCTCGAGCCATCCATCTACATCATCATGATAGTCATCGGCGTCACGGGATGGATGGGCGTGTCGCGGCTGGTCCGCGCGGAGACATTATCGCTGAAGGAACGCGACTTCGTGGCGGCGGCACGAGCGCAGGGGGCGGGTGACGCCCGGATCATCTTCCGGCACATCCTGCCCAACACGCTGGCGCCCGTCCTCGTCGCCGCGACGCTGGGAGTTGCCGGGGCTATCCTCACGGAGTCGGCGCTCTCCTTCCTGGGGATCGGCGTGCAGCCGCCGACGCCGTCTTGGGGGAACATCCTGACCGCGGGCAAGGACAACATCGAGTTCGCATGGTGGCTCTCCGTCTACCCGGGGCTGGCGATCCTTCTCACCGTGCTCGGGTACAACCTTCTCGGCGAGGGGATCAGAGATGCCGTCGATCCCCGGTTGCGGGGGAGGTAGGGGATGGCGGAACCTCTGCTGGCGGTAAAGGACCTCCGCGTCGCGTTCCGCACGGAGCGCGGGACGGTCCGCGCACTGTTCGGCGTCTCTTTTTCCCTGGAGGCCGGGGAAACGCTCGGTCTCGTCGGGGAATCCGGGTGCGGCAAGACCGTCACGGCCCTTTCGATCCTCCGGCTTCTCCAGCAGCCCCCCGCGGTGGCTGAGGGGGGGAGCATCTCTTTCCGGGGCCGCGACCTTCTGGCAATCTCCGAAGAGGAGATGTGCGCCGTGCGTGGGAAGGAGATCTCGATGATCTTCCAGGAGCCGATGACCTCCCTGAACCCCGTGCTGACCATCGGGGGCCAGGTGGCCGAGGTGTTCACCGCGCACGGGACGTGCGGGAAGAGGGAGGCCGCGGAT
>JAGVHM010000066.1 GCA_020056545.1 bacterium | reverse complement strand
GGGTTGCCCGCCTTCGGGCGAGAGCGGCAGCACAGGCGGGGCAGCGGGCGTCTCTTCGGTCGGCCGGGGCGAAGGGACACCGGGAGCTGGCGGCGCTGCTATCGGAACGATGGGGAAGTAACGGACGAACATCTGAGGTCTATATATCGAATAATATTGGAGAACGTTGAGGAATACCCTGCGAATATAAAAGCGGGTCTCCCGGTACGTCACGTTTTCCAGGAAGAGCGCCGGATCTCGTTTCCCCTCCCCCCACCACCTCGCCACCGCCGTTTCCCCCGCGTTATAGGCGGCCACCGCGCGAACGTAGTCTCCATCGTAATCCCGCACCAGGCGCGACAGATATGCTGCCCCCAACGCCACGTTCAGCTGCGGATCGAGAAGGTCCTTGCGCCGGGGTTTCTTCATCTTCTCCTTGCGTGCGACCGCGGAGGCCGTGCCCGGCATGAGCTGCATCAGGCCGACGGCCCCCGCCGGCGACAGGGCATTGAACTGGAACAGGGACTCCTGGCGGATGATGGAATGGAGCAGCAGCGGGTCCACTCCGGACCTCTTCCGGTCGCAGTCGCCCACGATGTCCGGAGCGAGGGGGTACTGGATCCGGTCGATCAGCTCCACCGTCGTCGGGTCGTTGAAGACGTTCGACGTCTCCCTGATGGCCCCCCTGAGGTCCCCGGAAAGATACCTGATGAGTCCCGCCGTCCCCCCTTCCGCCAGCCCGATCGCCTTCCTGACCGCCCGCCGGTCCATGCCGTTCGCTTCGAGAACCGCGTATTCCGGGATCCCCAGGTGGACCAGCCGGTCCACGCGGCGTATCCTCTCCGCGTCCTCCTTCCCCCAATCGGCCTTCCGGACCCTTTCCCACAGCAGATCCTTTTCCCCGGAGCACATGCCGGTCTCGCCCGAAGACGCGGCGTTCAACATCGCATACGGGTCTCGCCCCGAGATCCTGGCGGCGAACAGCGCATACGGGCCCGCTCCGGGATCGCCGGCGATCGAGACGAACGCTTTCCGCGCCTCGTCCTCCCTGCCCGATTCGAGGAAGGCCTTCGCCCTCCAGTAGGAATGCCGCGCCTTCTCAACGGAGGAAAAACCGGTCTTCTCCCCCGCCTCGAACAGCCTGGCCGCTTCCGTGTATTGTTTCCGCCTGTAGTGGCCGAAGGCGTGACGGAAGATCGCCTCCTGGCGGATCGTCTCGTCCTTCGCTTCGCGCAGCGCGCCGAAGAGCCCGGTCGCGGCGGCCTCGTCCCCCTCTTCTTCGGCGAGCCATGCCGCCAGGTACCTGGCGCGTTCCGCCGTACCGGGCCGGACGCTGCCTTCCCGCGCGATCGCGAGAAACGCGGCCCGGGCATCTCCAAGCCTCCCCGCCTTCCAGTCGACCCTCGCCCGCAGGAACCTCACCTCGTTGCGGAACGCAGGCGGCGCACCGGGCGCCGCCTTGTCAAGCAGCGTCCTCGAACCCGATGTGTCTCCCGACTTGCGTAGGAGTTCCGCGTAATCAAGCAGCACGGTGTAGTATTCCTCGGACGGAGGGAACTTCCGGAGCGCTTCCGCGTAGACCTCCTTGGCCGCCTCGCTCTCCGCCGCGCGGGTCAGGGCTTTTCCGAACTTCCCGAAGAACGGGACAGGAAGCCCCCATTCATCCCACTTCCCCTCGGTCCGCCAGCTCCGGAGACGCTCCATGGACAGCAACGCCGCTTCCTGGGCGGTATAGGCCGAGAAGTTTTCGAGGTGCGCTTCCGCGGCGCCGGCCGAGGGCCCGCCTTCTTCCAGCAGGCGGGCCCCGACATACCCTTCCTCGGCCTTGTAGCCGTTGCCGGTCACCTTCCCGCGCGAGAATTCGAAGTAGCCACGGGCGACCGGAAGGTCGTTATCGACGACGGCGGCGTAGGCAAGCGCATGGGCAAGGTACGGAATCAGCGGGGACGCGGGAAATGCCCTGGAGAGGTTGTCCGACACCGATGCCGCCTCCGCGCGGAGACCCTCCCTGGCCAGGGACAGACCCGCGAAGTAAAGCGCGTAGTCGCCGAGATCGTACTCCGCGGGCGCGATGGCAAGGAACGAATTCCTCGCCTCGGCGTACTTCTCCTCGGATAGGAGGTTCCACCCTTTAAGGAACGCGGCGTCGAATGGCGATGCGGCGGAAACCGCTCGCGTGGATGCGAGGAACAGGACCGCAAGGGTCAGCACGGCGCCGATGCAACGTGCCAGGGATCGGCTTCTTCGCGTCACGCTTTGCCGGGTCCTCCTCCGGAGAGCAATGATGATATTATCGCGTTATGCGCCGTCTTTCACAAGGAACCGAGCACTGATGGAGCTATCGCTATCCACCCACCTGTTCACCTTTCATCCGCTCGATGAATCGATCGCCTCCCTCTTTCCACGTTTCGGTTTCCCGCAGGCGGAACTCTGGGCGATGCCTCCGCACTTCCCGTACGACGACCCCCACGAGGCCGACCGGATCGCGGATCGTCTGGCGTCGAACGGCGTCAGGATCGCCAGCCTCCACTCTCCGCTCTATCCCGACGTCCGCACATACCGGGAGGACCGGTGGTTCTCCCTCTCCTCGGAAGAGGAGGAGCACAGGCAGGCTTCGGTCGGCGCCACAGCGCGTGCGGCGGGGTGGCTCTCGCGCCGCGGAGGCGGAACCGTCGTATTGCATACCACGTTTCCCACCGAAAACTGGTACCCCCGGCGCTGGGCGGCGTTCCTTTCCTCGCTGAACGAACTCCTGGCGCTTGTCCCGGAAAACGTGCGGTTCGCCGTGGAGAACACACCTCTGGCCTCCGGGCGGGCGGAGACCGTGCTCGATATCGTTCACCGTTACCCGCCCGGACGGGTCGGCGTCTGCCTGGACCTCGGGCACGCCCACATACAGGAGAACGTTCTCAACGCCATCCGGGCATGCGGCGACCGGCTGATCCACGTCCACGCCTCCGACAACCATGCCAGCCGGGACGACCACTTCGTCCCCGGGCGCGGCTCCGTTCCCTGGAACCTTGCCATCCCGGCCCTTCGGGAGGTCGGCTTCAAGGGCCCGTTCACGCTCGAGCTGCGCGATTACACCCGCGGGGACAATCCGCAATACGGAAGTTTCGATGAGGTCCTTGCCGAGTGCCGCGACGCGCTCGCCCGGATCCTCGGAGGAAACACATGAACGGCCACCCGGAATGCGCGCCAGGCAGCATTGGCTTCCCGGCTCCGGTTATCGGCGTAGCCGCCGCAGGAGGGGGGCGCAGTGAGGTACGCCCCTGTCGGGCATC
>JAGVHM010000176.1 GCA_020056545.1 bacterium | reverse complement strand
GGACGTTGTCGTTGGGCTGAACCGAGATGCTCTGGCGCAGGTTCCGGGCGCGAAGACGGTTCGAACCCGACTGCGTGTTGAAAAAGTCGTGGTCCACGTGGCAGATGAGGCAGGTGCGGTCCGCGGCCGTCGACCCGGGCGCAGCGTTCGTCGGGTACGGGCCCGCCGCGTTGTCCGAGAGCATGACGTGGTGGTACCCGGAAGCGGACTGCATCGCGTTGTAGATCGCCGTATGGCACGTTGAACAGTTCTGGCCCCCCAGGCTCTCCCCCACCGGGTTGTGCGGACTTGCATGGCATCCCGAAAACGACCCGAGACAGCCCTTCGTCGTCGACGGAGAGGCCCACGACCCGAGACCGGTGTGGCTGCCCGGCCTGCTCACGAACGGGTCCATCGGGTTGAGTTTTTCAACCTTTCCGGTCGCGCTGAATGCGGTCGCCGCCAGCCCGGTGTTGTGGCACGCCGCGCACACCGCGATGTCCCCCGTCGCGCCGGGAGTTGCGCTCGTGAACGTGTTCACCGCGAGGCTCGAGGTCCCCTCGATGTTCCGCATCCCGTTGTCGCCGGGATAGTAGCCGTCAAGGATCAGCTTGCGGCTTACGCTCCCGTGCGCGTCATGGCAGTCGTAGCACGGCAGCTTCGATCCCTGCGGAAGCGCTCCGCTCGCTCCGAAGTTCGCGTTGATCCTGTGTCCTGCCGCTGAACCGGACGCCGCATAGCTCGTCATCACGTTGTACTGCGACCGTCCCCCGGCGCCCCGGAAGGGAGGCTGATATGACGTACCGCCGTGGCAGACGAAGCACACCAGGTTGCTCCCGTCCAGGGAGGAGGACCAGAACGTCCCGTCGGAAACCCTGGGGGTGGCGGATGAGAAGCTCAGCGATCCGTAAAGCCCCTTGGAGAGGTGCGCGGGGTTCGACCTCAGGTTATGCGCGTACTGGTTGTCCGACCCGAGCGCCTTATGGTCCGGGTAGCCGTCGGTGTTGTCCTGCGTCGCCGGCGTTTTCGGGGTCACCTCGTGGTTGTCGTTGGCGGGTACAGAGGGGTCCCAGTTTGCGTTGTGGCAGTCGTTGCAGGATATTTCCCGCGTCGGGTCCGTCTCGTTCCCGATCGTGTCCACGGGGTGGCGGGAGGTCTTCGTGCTCTTCAATAGCGTTGGGACGTCGCCCGCCGACTGGTGGCAGAAGTCGCAGGACAGCGGCATCCCCGCGGTCCACGTCGTGTTGTCCGCAATCTTGGTCATCTTCGGCTTGGAAGTGCGGATGCTCTTCGTCGCCGAAAGCATCTCGGAGGGCTTGAGGGTGTGGCATGCGTAACAGCTGGCGTTCGGGTCCATCTTCGAGTGGTCCGCCAGCCCCACGCTCCACGCCGCGAGCAGGATCCCCGCCGCAAGGGAGAAGAACCAGGCCCGCTTCAGGCGCTTCGCATGATACGCCACGCTTTGCCCTCCCTCATTATTCAATATCCATTACGCTCATCCGCGGAACTTCTTTAGGGGATGCGGACGAGCGACAGCCCGTTGATCGTGCCGACCCATAACGTATCGTCTACCACTTCGATCGATTCCACCCGGTCGTCGGAGAGCCCTTCGGCGCGCCCGATGTTCCGGAAACTTCTTCCGTCGAATACCGAGATCCCGCGGTCGAAAGTCCCCACTATCACCTTGTTTTCATGTACCTTAAGTGCGCTCACCTTGTTGCTCGGTAGACCGTCCGCCACCCGGTAAACCTTCCACCTGGATCCATCGAAGTATCCCAGTCCATCCGGAGAACCGGCGTACATCCCGTCTTCGGTGCCCGCAAGGGAGGTGATCCACAGCCCAGGAAGGCCGTCTTCCGGACCGATTACAGTCCATTTGCCCGATTTCAGGATAAAAATGCCGTTATTCGTGGTTCCGGCCCACAATTCCCCCTTCCAGATGGCGATCCGGGTGATATTGTTCATCACCCCCGTGCCCTCCCCCCTGGACAACAGTTTCCATTGGGTCCCGTCGTACTGGACGAACCCGCCGAGCATCGTCCGGGCTGCGACCCAAAGCAGTCCCTCCGAAGCGACCATGTCCCCGTTGGCGGACGCGGCGTTCGCTACTCGATCGATCGTTTTCCATCCCGTGGGACCTCCGACGTTAAGAGCCAGGTCGGTGCCCACGTACAGTTCTCCGCGGAAACGGGCGAGGCCCGTCACCGCGTTGCCTGCAAACCCGGCCGGGGGGGGTCTCCATGCCTTGCCGGACAGGCTGTAAATCCGGCTCCCGCCTTTCGTGCCGACCCATACATCGTCCCCGTCGCGGAATACGCCCGATGCCCAGCTGAAAGGGAGCGCCTCCTTCCCGAAAAACGCCCGCACCTCCAGGTCGCGCGCCTCCGACGCGAAGGAAAGGAAAAGGATGGCGATGGCGACAGGGATGACCATCCACCGGCTTGCATCTCCGCCTGTCCTTTTCACCTAATCCCTCTTTTCACCGACGTTGCTGGCCCTTCCCCGGCATGCGCAAGCGCACCGGCCAGCATTTATATATGGCACTGCTTGCACAGCGTTGAGTTGTTGTCCGTCCACTCCATCCGAAGCATCTGCTTGTCCGTCTGAGTGTTGGTGCCGCTGTGAACGTTATGGCATGTGCCGCACACCTCGTTCCCCGTCCCTGGGAGTGCGGCCCCGCCGCCCATGAACTCCGACAGCGGAAGGCCGGTCGGGTTCCTGAACCGTGCGGCGTCGGGCACGGGAGCCATGTTCGTCGGGTGGCTCAAGGACCCGGAGCGGACTCCTCCGGCCTTGAGCGACCAGGTGTGGAGCGCCACGTTGTCGTCCTTGGATGCGCCGTTCGCGGTGTTCCTGTGGCACTGCGTCGCGCACCATGCGTCCATCTGCGTGGAACGCTCGTCCGCGCTGTCATACCGCGTGTCCGCGGAAGCCGGGTGCGGATACTCCTGGATCGCGGCATTGTCGTTGCGAACCTGCTTCCGGTTAACGCTCCCGTGGAACCCTCCCGCCACCTGGTCCCGCGAGTCCGAACCGCTGGTCCGAACCGCCGTCGAGTAGTGGCAGTCGCCGCAATGATACGCCGGCGGCCCGGCAACGCCGCTCGAGAGGCTCGCCGCCGCACCGTGCCCCGACGCCCCGCCCCCGCTCCAGATCAACCCCCCCGAAAGTATGTTCGGAGGCGTGCGGCCGCTGAG
>JAGVHM010000194.1 GCA_020056545.1 bacterium | reverse complement strand
CCTTGCGGATCTGGCGCACGGTGTTTTCCTTCAGCGCGTCGAGCCGGATGGAGGGGAGCGAAACGGAAATCCGCTCCGGCGACAGCGTTTCCATCGCCTCTGTGATCAGACGGTCGATACAGCCGTAGTCCGCCGCGGAAAGGGAGAGCAGCCCGACCTCGTCGAACCCTGTCTTTGGCGCGGATTCCTGCAGGTAGCGGAGAAGAAGCAGCGGGTCGCGCTCCCGCACCGGACGGTATGCGTATCCCGCCTGGCAGAACCTGCAACCTCTCGTGCAGCCGCGCGAGATCTCGAGGCTCAGGCGATCGTGGACGATGCGCATCGCCGGGAGTATCGGCGCCGGAAGAAGGGGAGATGCGGCCAGGTCTGGCAGAACCCGTCGAGAAACCTGCGTGGAAACCCCCGGAACGTACACGCCTGCGATCCTGGCAAGCCCGGACAGCAGATCGCGCCGGGGTTCCTTCCGTTCCTTCCACGACTCGACGCAGGAAACGATTTCCAGCGCCGCCTCCTCGCCGTCTCCGACGAGGAGGGCGTCGAAGAACGGGGCCACGGGTGCCGGGTTGAGCGTGCAGACCCCGCCGCCGATGACGAGCGGGTCGGTTTCCTTCCGGTCCTGACGGAACAGCGGAATCCCTGCGAGATCGAGCATGGCAAGGACGTTTGTGTATGTCAGCTCGTAGCAGAGGGAAAATCCGATGACGTCGAATTCGCGCGCCGGCCGCCCGGATTCCAGCGATTCCAGCGGGATACCGCTTGTCCGCAGATGCTCCTCCATGTCCGTCCAGGGCGCGAACACGCGCTCGCAGAGGGTGCCCGCGCGGGAGTTGATGATTTCGTGCAGCAGGAGCGTGCCGAGGTGCGACATGCCGATTTCATAGACGTCCGGGAAGGCGAGCAGGACGCGGGTTTTTGCCTCGTCCCAGCCGAGGAGCGGCCGCCTCACCTCGGTACCGCTGTACCGGGAAGGTTTTTGCACGAAATGTGGTATGGCTCTCAATTAAACGACCTTCCCAATATTTTTTTGAAAAATCAATGCTTTCAAGATACATTATTCCGAATGAGGTACTCGACAGAGGCCGAATCGCAATGCGCCTGATCTGGAACCAGGGCGCCGGGTTCTCTTTCCGCCCGGAGGGTTTCTACGGACGGGAGGAGGAACTGGCGGCTCTCCTGCGCGTGTGCCAGCAGGGGAAGTCCGGGGTCGGCGCCTCGATCATGATTTTCGGCCCTCCCAACGTGGGGAAGACCTCCCTACTCCTGAAACTAAAGCACGACCTCCAGTCGCTCACCGAAGGGGCCGCCCCGCCACGGCCGTTTCCTTTCTACTTCTCTTTCAGCAAGATTCTCTCTCATCCGCTTGCTCTCTCCCAGCACTTCCTGCAGGAGTTCCTCTGGCAGACCCTCGTCTTCCTCGGGGAATCCCCCCCCGCGGCGTTCGACGCCGAGGCGATGTGCGAAAGGCTCGGCTCCTTCGGGCTCACGGATTGCCGCGAGCTGCTCCTTGCGCATCGGCGTTTCTCGGAACGCGGCGACGGCCTCTCGGCGCTGGTCAGCGCCGTATCCTTCCCGTTTTCGACAGGGGGAGGGATCTTCTATCCCGTGTTCCTGTTCGACGACTTCCAGTATACGTCCAAACTGCAGGGGATTCCCGACGGGGCCATCCTTTCGATCCTCCGACCGTACATCAAGTCCGGCCATTTCCCGATCATAATCTCCGGCTCTTCCCCCGGTCATGTCACCTCGTCACTGAAGAGGGAAGGCCTTTTCGGCACCTTCCAGCTCGTGGAGGTCGGCGGGCTCTCGCGGCACGCCTCGGAAACGTTATGGGCATCCCTCTTCGAGCGGCGAAAGATACAGATGCCCGCCCACATCCAGGCAAGGGCGGCCGCGCGGCTGGGCCACGTGCCGGTCTATCAGCGGATGTTCGTTGAGGAGGTTTCCTTCCGAAACGCGCAGGTGACCGACGATATAGGCTTCGAGAACCTCTTCGCCCTTTCGATCACCGAGGGACAGCTCAACCGGTATTGGAGGGAGTTCTTCGAGAACTCTTTTCCGGACCGGCTCGACCGCGCGCGAGCCATAAAGTTTCTCAAGCGCGTCGTATGCGACCGGTTCCCGCTCGACACGTTCGAGGGAGCGCTCTCCCTTCTCGGGACTTCGCCGGAAGACGGCGTGAGGATACTTTCCGCGCTGGAGTTCAAGGGACTGTTGAAGTCCGACTTCGAGCAGCTGCGGTTCATCGACGACCCGGTTTTGGCCGACTTCCTGTACTGGGCGTTCGAAAGGGGAGTGGCGGGGAAGAGCAGCTCCCAGGTCGCCGCGGCCATGGTGCAGGCCAAGCTTGCCCGCTCCGCCCCGGGAGACGAGGAGGGCGAGAGGGAGAAGCTGCTCGCCACCGCCAAGGAGCTGATGAGGCGGTGGGACTGCCGCGAGGTGCCGATGATGCTGTTCCGTTTCGGCAGCTTCCGGGAACGGTTCGGCGGGAAAGGGCTTCTCGAGGTCGTGATCGGGATGGAGAGGGAGCCGCAGAAACTGCGGCTTCCGAAGATAAGTTCCGTTTCCACGGGATACAGGACCCGCCGCCGCGGGCCCCGGCTCGATTTCGACCTCGTGGCATACGGGTTCCTCGATGCGGAGTTCTCCGAGGAAAACCTGGTGATCTGGGCCGTGGACGTCAACGGGGAACCGACGCTGACGGCCATGGCGGTGGAGCATTTCGAGAACCGGTGCCGGCTGCTGAGTCTGGAGATGGGTCTGAAGGTCCGGCAGTTCCAGAAATGGATCCTGTTCGAGGGAGGCGTCGACCCCGCCGCGCTGGAGCTGTCGAGCCGGTACGACATCCTCCTCACTCACCGGTCGCAGATGCGGATCTTCCTGAACCTGTTCGGCATGGAGGAGATCGGCGTTCAGGCCGAGGAGCGCAAGCCGCCGGAAACCCCGAAGGGTCCGGAGCCGCTCGAGTTCGAACTCGTCCTGCCGATGAAGGCGGATACCGAAGTGGTGGCCGCCCGGGTGGCGGAAGAGGTGGCGTCCTACGCGTCGCTGGACAAGGACTCGGTCGACCGGATCAAGATGGCGCTGATCGAGGCGTGCATCAACGCCTTCGAGCACAGCGGCGCGGAATCCGGAAAGGTCCGGCTCCGTTACGTGCTGTCGCCCGACAAGATCGAGCTGTTCGTGCAGGACGAGGGGAAGGGGTTCCGGGGAGGGCGGACGGACGAGTCGCGGAGGAACCGCGGCTGGGGGCTCAAGCTCATACGCGAGCTGGTGGACGACGTCGAAATAATGACCGGCGACAAGGGCACGATCGTGCGCATGGTGAAGTTCCTCGATACCGGGACTGAGAAGGAAGGAGCGGGGTCGCCAGGCCCCGACTAGAACCTAAAGATGAGTTACCTTACGGTCAGGACTCGCAAAGCGGAAGACGCGCTGGTTGTATATATAGACGGCTACCTGAACAGCCTCATGGGCGAGGAAGTGGAGCGGGTGGTGCAGGAAGCTCTCGACGCGGGAGGGAAAAAATTCCTCCTGAATTTCGAGGGGACGCGCCTTATCAACAGCATCGGTATTTCCATCATAATCGACATCGTGGAAAAGATCATGGAACGAAACGGCATGCTCGTGTTCTGCGCTTTGAGCCGAATCAACCGCGAGCTGTTCCAGATGACCGGGGTCGCCCGGTACGTCAACGTGTTCGAACGCGAGGAGGAAGCACTTGGGCATATCGGCCCGTCAGACTGAAAACGGCCTTTCAACAAGCAAGCGCGTGCCCGCGGGACGGCGTGAGGCGTTCAAGCTCAAGGCGCTGCACGACTTCACATCCTGCCTCTCCCGGGCGCGAAACTTCGACGAGTCCCTCCATCTTGCCCTCATGGTCATACTGGGGACCTGCTCCATCGTGAAGGGGGCGCTGTTCATCGAGGAGAACGGAGAGTTCCGTTTGAGGGTATCCCGCGGGCTGCCCCCGGGAATTCCGCCGGTCGAGAAGTCGAGGGAGCTCGTCGCGGCCCTCCGGCGGTCGAGCCGGCCTATCCCTGCGCGGAGGCAGACGGTTTCAGGGCCGGTCCGCAAGGCTGTCGACGACATCGAGAGGGCGGTGCCGGCGTTCCGCGTGGATCATCTGTGCTCGCTCACGACGCGAAGCGGCTCCTTCGGCATCCTCGTCCTGGGGTCGACGCTCACGGGCGATGCGTTGACCCCGATGCAGCGCGAGACGCTCGGCGTGATGACATCCATCCTGTCCACGCACATCGCCAACCACCGGGTGGTGGCGGACGTTTCCCGCCTGAACGAGATTCTGCAGGTCCAGGTGGGTGAGAACGAGCGGCTGCTGGAGGGGATGCAGGAAATCTTCCTCGACACTATACGGGCGCTGGCCGCGGCGATCGAGGCGAAGGATCCCTACACGCGCGGCCACTCCGAGCGCGTTGCTAAAATCTCGGTCTCGATAGCGAAAGGGCTCGGGCTGCCGGAAGAAGATGTGCAGGCGATTAATATCGCCTCCATCCTTCACGACGTGGGGAAGATCGGGACGTCCCGGTTCATACTTTCCAAGCCGCAACCACTGACCCCGGCCGAGGTCCGGGAAATACAGAAGCACCCGCGGACGAGCTTCGACATCCTGTCCGAAATCAGGTTTCCCTATCCGAACGTCGCGATCCTCGCAAGGGACCATCACGAGCGGCTCGACGGATCGGGCTATCCCGAAGGAAAGACGGATCGACAGATTCCCATGGGGGCGAGGATAATCGCGCTGGCCGATACGTTCGACGCCATGGTATCCGACCGCCCATACCGGGACAGCCTGCCTCTCCTGGTTGCGCTCGGGAGGCTCCGGGACTGCATCCGCAGCCATTACGACCTGGGTGTGGGACGGATTTTTTTCCAGGGTCTGCGCAGGGAAATCGCCGGGGAGCCCAAGGAGGCACCCGTCTTCACCACCCGTTCAATGCGTTATTCCCCCGAGGAGGCGCTCTGTTTCATCGACGGGGCGCTCAAGGAGCTGGACTGAAACAGGCCGCCGCGGTTCCGCCGTTTCTTTAGCGTATTTCCGGCAGAAGCGCCTGCAGGGCGGCGAGACCACGGTGGAAGTGCTCCCTGCGGTGAGGCTCCAGCGTGAGGATGGGAGCGGCGCCCGCCTCCAACGACGCGTACAGGACACCGCGGAAATTGATCGATCCCTCGCCCATGGGAAGATGGTCGTCCCGCTGCCCGCGGTTGTCGTGGATGTGAATCTCCCTGAGGTCCCGGCCGTACGCTTCCACCCACTTGTGCAAGGGAAGGCCGGAAAACAGCGTCGCATGGCCCGCGTCGAAGCAGTATCCGATGCGTTTGGAGCCGAGCGCATCCCGGAGCCTTAGCAGATGGTCGGGGGCCTCGTCGAAGACGTTTTCCAGGAAGAGATCGACCCCGGCTTTTTCCGCGGTCTCCGCGACATCACCGAAAGTCCGGAGGGCGGGCTCGAACCACTTGTCCGCGTCGAAGTCGTAGAGCCACCCGTAGTACCCGCCGTGAACCACGATCCCCAACGGACGGAAGATTTGAGCCAGGGAGACGGCCTGACGCAAACGGCGAACCGCCAGCCCGCGCGCTTCCTCGTCGCGCGCCCCAGGCCAGATTTCCTCGAACGGGGCGTGGAACGTGACGCTTCGGACACCCGCCGCACGAACGGACTCCGCCGTTTTTTCCGCATGGCCCGGTGCCAACGAGTCGAGCGTCTTCGCCGAAAGATAGATTTCCGGTCCCACGCCGTTACCGGCGAGGAGGCGGGCCGTATCCGGATTTTCCAGCATGGGGTATGGGACGGTGGCGTGGATCGTCCAGTTCATGGCCACGAAGATACCCCATCGGCCGCGGCGTGGCAACCCGGCGCTCCGAAAGGATTTCCACCGTTCCCGCCCGGGATGCCGGGCGAGCTGTATTCCCGCGGAAATGGCTTGACATGTTTTTGTATACTGCATACATTATCCGGCAATCCTTGATGCGGGAAGGAACCCCTGTTGCTGCAGAAACTGAAGATCCAGATCGACAGCCACATGACCCTGAGGGAAAAAATCGTCGAGACGGTCCGGAGCGCCATCGTCAACGGCCAGATCCCGGCGGGCACCCGTGTCGCCGAGCCCGACCTGGCCGACCGCTTCGGCATCAGCAGGACGCCGATCCGCGAGGCGTTCCGCCAGCTGGAGTCGGAGGGGTTCATCACGGTCATACCGCGGAAGGGCGCCGTCGTGGCTTCCATTTCGGCCAAGGACATCTCGGAGTTCTACGACATGAAGATGGTGCTCGAGGGTTATGCGGCCCGCTGCGCCGCAGGGACGCTCACGGACAAGGACATTGCCCGGATGGAGTCGTTGAACCGCCAGATCGAGGCGGCCGCGATCAAGAAGGATTTGCGCAAGGTCCTCGCCCTGCACAACGATTTCCACGACGTTTTTCTCAAGGCGTGCGGCAACGAGAAGCTCCATTCCGTAGTCCAGAACATGGTGATGCAGTTCAAGCGTTTCCGGCTGATCCTCGCGATGCGGGGCAGGATAGAGGGGATCGTCCGGCAGCACGACGAAATAGTGGATGCCTTCCGGAAGCGCAACGCTCCCCTCGCGGAATCTCTCGTTATGAAGAACGCCCAGTACGGGAAGAAGATCCTCCTGCAGGAATTCGCCAAGGAGTGACCCGGGGCGCGAAACGGTGCACTAGGATGTCCGATCCGGATCGATTGCGCAGCCTTCCTTCCGTCTCGTTCCTGCTTGAGGCGCCCGGTATACGTCAGATCCTCCTCCTCACACCCCGGCCGGTTGTGGTCGACGCCATCCGGAGAATCGTTTCTGTCTCCCGCGTGGAAGCGGCCGCGGGCGCTCCGCCCCGCACCCGCGAGGAGTGGGCGGCCCATGTCCTGTCCCGTCTGCCGGCCGAAATCGCCGCCGCCGAGGAACCGTCCCTGAGGAGG
>JAGVHM010000138.1 GCA_020056545.1 bacterium | reverse complement strand
GAACTCCTCGTCGGACGCCGGGACGTAGCCTTTCACCCCGCCCCTCAGTATTACGTTCAGACGCTCCCCTCCAACTTCAACGAAATCGTTCGGTGAGAGGCGGAGAAGCGCCTCCCTGACCTTCCCGGCGGTGGTTTCGTCGACGTGCGGCAGGGCGAAGAAGGCGCAGTTGGGGACCGGCTCCGATTCCGCGACCACGCGGAAATCGGCCTTCCTGACCTTCCCTTCCGCCTCCATCCGCTCGATGTCGCCGAATTTCACCGCCCCCGCGTCCACTGCGCCGTAGAGAACGGAGTAGACCACTTTTTCGTGCTGCCACGCGCCCGGCAGGAAGGTGTATTTCCCGAGCGTCGTCTCGGGGTCGTGCCCCGCCTTGAGCATCATGTAGTACTGCGTGATGTACCCTCCGGGGGAGAAGGCGGGCCCGAAGGCCATCGTCCTGCCCTTGAGGTCGCCGATCGAACGGATCGGCGAGTCGGCACGGACGACGATCAGCCCGCCGGTGTCCTTTCCCGTATCCAGCTTGACTTCCCTGGCCAGCAGGGTCGCGCGCGATTTCGCCTGCACGTTGATGTAGACGTAGCCGTTCGCCTGGAGGACGTCGAACTCCCCGCGCTGCGCCATCTCGACGAAATCGAACGTGTTGACGTGGGAGGCGATCACCTTGCAGCCCAGCTTCCTCTCCAGGTAGGCGCGAAGGGGCTCGAACCGCTGACGGTTCTCCTCGACCGAGTTGCAGACCTGGAACGCCACCCTCAACGGGGGCTGGGGGGGGCGCAGAAATCCTTTTGCCACGACTGCCGCGGTGCCGAGGAGGAGAAGGGCGAACACCACCCGAGAGGTTCTACTCAATGCGGACAACCCCCAGGCCCGGAGCTATCTTCCCGTCGTATACCGGGTTCGCCGCGCCGCGCCCGCTGTTTATCTCCACGCCGCGCAGCGTCATCTCCGCCGGACCTCCCAGTTTCACCGCGTAACGACCGTATTCCGTTATCGCCCCCCCGGTGACGAACGCCTTCGCGCCCGTCGCGCTGATGCCGTCGACCCTGCATCCCGAAATGACGGCACCGTTGATTCTAACATCCCCCTCCTGGAGCGCGATACCCGCCAGCCCGCCCGCCTCCACGGAAAGCCGCTCCGCAAGGACCGTGCCCTCATGAACCGAGACCCCCACGAGCGCTTCCCGCACGGCGCCGCCGGAAAGATCTACACGGCTTTCCCGCAAGCGGATCCCGTACCATCCCGTCCGGGAAAGATCGGGGGAGGATAATTTTACGCGGCTGCGGAAGAAGTTGGCTCCCGACACGGTATCCCGCAGGCGCAAGCCGTCGATCTTCACGTCGGAGTCGCGGCACCGCAAACCGCTCAGCGAGTCCGCCACCTCCACGCCGGAAAGTTCGACATCCGATTCCTGGAACTGGATCCCCCGGTAGCACTCCGAGATCCGGATCCCCTTCCCGCGGAAACGGCTGAAATGCGCGTGCAGCCCGCGATAGGCCCCGGCGATTTCGACGTTTTCCAGGACGTTCTCCCCCTGGTCGCTCGCCATGAAGTTTATTGCGTCCCAACGGCCAGGCCCGGCGCCGTCGAGGGGGTAGAAACCGATCGGGCGCTCCTTCGTCCCCCGTGCGTCAAGGTTCCCCTGGAGAAATATCCCGTTCTCGCCGATCCCGTCCCCGTCCGTGTCGCGGAAAACGAAAAAGAGCCGGCTTCCCGGCGCGATCGAAAGGGTCGCTCCCGGCGCCACGCGGATGACCCCGTCGACGACGACGTCCCCGGAAAGCTCGCGGCTTCGGGCCATGAAGGTGTCCCCGAGGCGAAGCGCCCCGGAGGCGGGCGCCGGCTTGGGCGCGTCGCCGCGTTGAGGAAGGATGCGGCCATCCCAGTCAACCACGTCCGCCTCCTCGCTCCGCCGGAAGAGGAACGTATCGGGGACGGGGGGCGCTCCGGGGAACCGGACCGCCGCGACGCCGTTTTTCTCGAGGCTCACTTCCCCTCTCCCTGCCCACGCCGGAAGCCTTCCCGCGAAAAGCGCCACGCCCACCCTGCAGTCGGCGACCGTGAGGGCGCCAGCGGCCGTCACGGTGCCTCCCCCGAGGACCGCGATCCCCGCCTCGGCGCCGGATATCGCGCAGTCAGCGAATTCCGCCCGTCCGCCGTCCACCACTATCCCGCCGCTCCGGCCCCGGAAGAGGAATCTCGCCCCCTCGGCACGCAGCGCCCCGCGAACGACCATCTCCGTCCCCCCGTGGAAATATTCCGGATCCACCTTGGAGGATTCGCTCCTGTCGAACGAAACGACGGTCCCCGGCGCGACGTGAAGCTTCGCGCCCGGCAGGACGAGAAGGTCTTCCGTCACCCTGACGCGCCCCGCGAGGCGGACCTCTCCCGAGATCCTTCCGCCGATCCGGACCTCGCGCGCGTCGGGCCCGGCGGATTCCGGGGCGCCCGCCGACACGGGCCGGCAGTATGTAACTTGAGCGGAGGCGATCAGGAGAAATACCGGCAGGACCGCCGCCACCGGAATCTTCCGGGTCTTCCGGATTTCGGGCATCAGCGTCCCTGCGGGCCGAAGGCGAGCGTCCCGGGGAGGAACCGGCCGCCTGCCAGGCGAAAGGAGACGGGACCGAGCCGTTCCTCGGCGGCTCCGCCCGGAACCCCCTCGACCGCCTTGCGTAGATAGGCGATATACTCACCGTCCCCCGGAAGATGAACGGAGAACCTGCCGGACCCCGAGACGACCGAGGAACGCGCCAGCGGCCGCCCGATCGTCTCCGGAGGGCCATAAAAGAAGACGATGTATCCGGTGGCCGCCTTCCCCGACAGCGTCGCAATCCCCTCCGCGTGCGCCGCGGCTTCGGCCGCCGGGGCCTTCCGGTCATCTTCCCCCAGCAGGCCGCGCTTCCGGAACATCGGGATCTCCAGGGACAGGACGCTTCCTCGCGGCAGATCGACCGGGAAATACGGATACACCCCGAACAGCCCCCCTTCGTCGACCATCCCGATGGCCGCCCCCGTGGTGCGCTTCCTCGCCGAAAGAAGGTATTTCCCCGGCGGAAGGAACAATCTTGCGATCCCCTCTTCATCCGTAAGCGCCGTCGCCTCGCCCGCTCCCCGAAAATCAGGTGCGTCCGGCCGCGACGCATGGACGGCGACCGCACTTTCCGGCCTGCCCATGAGCGTCGCCCGCGCGACGATCGAAGACCTGGCATCCGCCGAGGGGCGGTATCTCCCTTTCGGCGGGGCAGTCACTGCCGGCAGCCCTATCTCCCGCGTTTCCCCGTAAGAGACGACCACCGGGTTGTTTCCCGGCAAGGCGAAGAGCATCCCACCGGAAGTCTCCGCCCGCCCGGAAACGAAATAGCGCCCGGGGGGCAGTGAAAGCAGAAACGACCCGTTTTCGTCCGTCAGATTTCCGGCGACGTGGCCGTCCCCGAATACGCCATCGGAAAGCGAACCGTACGCCCGCACGTCGGCTCCTTTCACGGGATCACGGCCGGCGACGAACACCCCGCGGATCGCCGCCCCCGCCACCGGAGGGCGTACGAGCACCGGCGTTATCGTGATCTTTCCGATGCCGGGCTGATTCCGCCCGTCATGGAGCGTCGCCCTCGCCTCCTCTTCACTGGCCGTACCCCACCAGTTCCCGGAAAGATCCATGTCGTCGGAATGGAGATCCCCCATGCGCGCGTTGAAGTTCCGGTTGTCGTAGATCGCGTTCTCGCGAACCACCGACGCGGAGTTCTTCGAATGCAGGAAGACGCCGTCGCCGTTCCCGTAGACCAGGTTCCTCCTGATCACGTTGCGGCACTCCCGGAAGTTGATACCGCGGATCTCGTTCCGGGTGAATACGGAGTCCTCGAGCGTGACGCGGGAGACCCCCAGGCGCACCCCCTCGTCGTTCGCCCGGAAGATGCATTTACGGATCGAGATTTCGGAAAAATGGGCATGGAAGGCGTAGCGTGCGCCCTCGAAAACGCAATGCGAAAAGCGGCTTCCCGAACTGAAGGAGAAAAGTATCTTGTCCCATGATCCGGGCCTCGCCGGTTGCGCCGCGGAAGTGAAGACGATGGGGGCGCCTTCGGTCCCCTCCGCGACGATGCGGCCTTCCACATGGATTCCGGGAGCGGAAAACCCCTCGTGCTCGTCCGGATTCGGAAAGGATCTCGACGCGAAGACAATTCGCGTCGCGGGAAGAATCGTCAGCGTGGCCGCCTTCCGCACATGGACGACCCCTTCGACGCGGACCTCTCCGCTCCACGTCGTATCCCTTTCGATATATGTGACGGCAGGGGCCGTTGCCGCAACCGGAAGATGCGCGCAGGCGGAAAGGAGCCCAAACAGGATAATCGCGGCGGATGGATTTCCGGCGTTCCCTCTCACGCCTCGACCACGCGGATCTGTGCGGGAGAGGTCACGCCGATCCTGGCTTCCAGCGCCTTCTGTATATGCGCAACGTCCTTGACCTTCCATCGGAAGACCCTTTCCGCCGCGACCACGTCGGCCGCCACGACGTCGGCGGATGCGAAGACCACCCCCTGCGCCTGGACGTCGGCGAGGTTGCCCCCCGACGGGCCGTTGCGCAGCAGGACGCGCGTCGCGTCGATCACCGTCAAACTCGTCGGTAGCCTGCGGTGAAGATCCGCCAGGCACTCCGAAAGGTTGTAGTGGATCTGTCCCCGGTTTCCGCCCATGACACCCATCATGTTCTTCAGGCCGAGGGTGGCGGTGGCCAGGCCATGGTGCTTGGCGATGGGGACGTTGACGATCTTGTCCGCCTCCAGCGCATCCTGGTAGAGGTCCCATTCCTTCAAAGCGAAAGCGCCCGGGATCGCGGTCCTGCGGAATTTCCGGTCCTCCACGTGGTAGACCCGCACGATGTCCGATGCGCCCTGCTTCTTCCCGAACGCCTCCACCGCGGCCTGGATGCCGCTGTTCACGTAGCAGCGCCTGGGATCGTTGCACGTGCGGTCGAAGACGCGCACCTGCTTCGCGCCTGCGGACAGGCACATCTCCGCCAGGGCGACGACCACTTCGGGGTTCGTGTTCGCCGCCTGCTCCGGCGTCCTGTCCCACCCGATGTTGGGCTTGAGGACGACCACGTCTCCGCGCCCGATGAAAGCCTTGATGCCGCCGACCGCGGCGACCGCCTTGCGCGCATTCTCCGAAGGGCTCGCTCCGGAAGCCACCGCCACCTTTACGGCAGCCACCGTCACCGCTTCCGCTTCCGGAACGGCGGGCCCGAACATGCCGATTCCCGCTCCGCCGCCGGCCAGTATTCCCGCCGCACCTCCGGCCAACCGCAGGAATTTCCTGCGGCTCCAAAGACATTGCATCATCTTTTCTCCTGTCCGGCGGCCCCGGAAGGGCTCGGGGGCGAGGAAAGCGCCGGATGCAGGACGACTCGCCCGGCGTCCCTTCTCTCCCTGAAATCCTCCACGCGCATGCCTGCGGCGTCGTTTCCGCCGTCCCCCCAGAAATTCCCGGAGGCGTCCAGATCGCCTGCCGCCCAGTCTCCTATCTTCAGGTTCCAGTCACGGTTGACGATCAGGTTTCCGTTTATCTTACCACCCCCGGTCCCCTCCCGATAAAAGAGGCCGGTGCCGTTCCCCTCAATCACCGAGCCGGTGATCGACGGACCTCCGTCCCGGAAACGGAGCCCGATTCCGTTCCCCCGGAACGTGCAGCGCACGAACGAAGCTCCTGTCCCTTTCAGCCTGGCTCCGCCGCCGTTGCCAAGGAAGGTCGCATGCTCCACCTTCACTTCGCCCCCGT
>JAGVHM010000025.1 GCA_020056545.1 bacterium | reverse complement strand
GGACTTCGACAGGGTCGTAGCCGAAATGAAGAAGAAACTCCAGGCGCGCGGCGTGCCGGTGACCGTACCGATCTTCCGGGGCGGTGCTTTCGATGCGGTGGCCGACCTCGTAACCATGGAGAGGCTGGAGTTCCCCGAAGACGGAAGCGGGTCGGATATCCGGCGCATTCCGCTTTCGGCGGAAGAGAAGGAGTCGGTCCTCCCCTGGCGTGAGGTGCTTCTCGAGGCGGCCGGGGACGCGGACGACGCCGTCGCGGAGAAGTACCTCGCGGGCGAAGAGGTTCCTCCCCCCATGCTCCGCGGCGCGGTCCGCAAGGGGACGCTTGCGGGCGGTTTCTTCCCGGTGTTCGCGGGCGCAGCGCTGCGCAACAAGGGGATCCAGCCGGTGATGGACGGAATCGTTCACTACCTGCCTTCCCCCAGCGAGGTCCCCCCCGCGAAGGGGGACGATCCGCGCACCGGAGTACCCGCGAAGCGGGAACCTTCTACCTCCGCTCCCTTTTCCGCGCTGGTCTTCAAGGTGTTGATCGAGGAGGGGCGAAGGACGGTCTATCTGCGGGTCTATTCCGGGAAAGTGGCGGAAGGGGACGTGGTGCTCAACTCGGCCACCGGCGTGGAGGAGAAGATCGCCCGCCTGTTCCGGATTCACGCGGCTAAGAAGGAGCGCATCGATGAGGCGCGGGCGGGTGACATAGCGGGGGCCAGGGGAGTGAAGTCCGCGCGCACGGGGGACACCCTCTGCGATCCGGGAGCGCCGATAATCTACGAATCGATCGAATTCCGGAAGCCGGTGGTGTCGATCGCCGTGGAGCCGAGGACCGTGCGTGACATGGACCGCCTTCGGGATACGATCCGCCACATGCTGGACGAGGACCCCACCCTATCCCTGCGCGAGGACGCCGAAACCGGCCAGATCATACTTTCAGGCATGGGAGAGCTTCACCTGGAAATCGTGGTGGAGCGGCTCGCGCGGGAGTTCGGGCTCGTCGTGCGGACGGGAAAGCCGCAGGTCCTCTTCCGGGAAACGGTGGCGGAGAAAGCGACGGCGGACACGATCTTCGAGAGGGAGATCGCCGAAAGACAGATCTCCGTCAGGGTGATCCTGTCCGTCCTGCCTGGGCCGCGGGGCTCGGGGGTCAAGGTATCCGACCGGCTGCGGATGCTGGGGCATTCGAAAGAAGTGGCCGACAGCGTGGAGGAAGGGATAAGGGAAGGGGTTTTCGCCGGGGTGTTGGGATATCCGGTCGACGACGTGTCCGTCGAAGTGGAAAGCCTGGAGTTCCTTTCCGGGGTTCCCACCCCCATGGCGGCGAAGGTCGCGGCCGTCCGGGCATTACTGGCGGCGTGCGAGAAGGGGAAGCCGTACCTGCTGGAGCCGATCATGACGGTGGAAATCATCGCCCCCGACGAGTTCACGGGAGGCGTGATCGGGGACATCAACGCGCGAAGGGGGCACCTGACCTCGGTGGATCGCAGGCAGGACGTCACCTTTCTGTCCGCGCGCGTGCCGTTGAAGGAGATGTTCGGCTACGTGACGGCCCTGCGCTCCCTTTCCCAGGGGCGGGGCACGTATATGATGAAATTCTCGCACTACGATAACGCCTGAGAGCGGGGGCGACATGAAGGTCTTCGACGAGGAGTTCTACAAACAACGGGTGAACGTGTTTCCATTCATCCGGCTGATGGGTATGAAGCTTCTGTCCTCCAAAAACGGCAAGAGCGTGATGGAATGCCGGATACGGCCGATCCTCAGGAACTCTTTCGGGTCGCTGCACGGCGGGGTGATCGGAGGCCTGGTCGACATGTCGGTGGCGACCGCCCTGCGGAGTGTGATGCCGCTGTCCTCGAAGATGACGACGGTGGAGTACAAGGTGAATTTCCTGAGGCCGGCCACGGAAGGAAAGGTGACCGCGCGTGGAAACATCCTGCGGATGGGGAAGACGATCGCGGTGGGGGCCACGGAGATAAGGGACGGGGCGGGCGAGATTGTCGCATTCGGGTCGGCCACCTACTACATACTGAATGTCCGGTCCCGTGAGAGCCGCCCTGCTATAATGAAAGGGAAAAAGGCGCGCGGGAGGAAGACCGCATGACGAAGGAAGGACCGATCAAACCGGAGATGACGTTGGGGAGCGTCCTCAAGACCTACCCCGCCGTGCGGGAGAGGATCAAGGAGCTGTTCGGCGCCGAGTGCCTGCAGTGCCACTCGAACGAGCGGGAAACGATGATCTACACCTCCTGGCACAAGGGGCTGGATCCGGCCCAGGTATGCCGGGAGCTGAACGCGCTGCTCAAGAAATAACCAAAACCTGAGTGCTCCATTTTATGATGTGCTGACGCGGACTTCATACGCCGCTCCTTGGACCGCCTGAGCCTCGGCGATCACGCCATCGGCCCCTGCGGCCGCCTCGCCCGCCTGTCGGGCTCCGCAAGGTCGCCCTTTTCCTCCCTAACCGGTCGGCGGCGGGCTCGGAGTTCGAATCGTCAGGCACAAGCTAAATATTCGAACTCCCCCGCTGCGCCCTGCGTCCGTCTCGTGATATGGAGCACTACCACAGTTATTTGCGCATTTGGTAATGTTCCCCGTCGCGGGCCGCTTCTCCTTTTGCGAGCATCCCTTCCAGGTGTTTGGTCATCAGCGCCCATTCGCCGTAGTCGAACCACGGCCCCTTGCGTTCCTCTCCGTACACTATCCGACGGTCGATTATCTCCCGCATCGTGCGCGGCTGTCGGAGAAATTCCCGGAGGGCCTCTTCCCGGCGGTCGATATGAGACAGGTAGGCGGCCGCCTCGGGACCTATGTCCCCACTGTGAACTGGGGCCTCGTGCGAGACGACATTGATCTTCGCGCCGACCTCCGCCAGCATCCTTGTCGAGCGGCGGAGCGCCTCGATGCTTCCCGGCTTGTCGCCGTACCAGGGGCCGAAACCGGACAGGTCGTAGTCGCCCAGGAACAGGATTCCGTCCGCGGGAAACAGCACGCACAGGTGGCCCGGCGTATGCCCTGGCGCGACGATCGCCGTTGCCTCGGTTTGTCCGAACCGGAGGCGTTCCCCGTCGGCGATCTTCCGGACGACGCTGCGGGGCCGGAAAGAGAACTTTTCCGACAGCAGTTTCCGGAAGAAGGGTTCCCATTCCGACCCGATGAGCCCGTACCGGTCCAGCAGGGTCTCGAACGACTCCAGCGCGGGGGCGTCCTCCCCGGTGGCCCACACTTCGACGTCCGGCAGCATGTGGAGGAAGAGGAAATGGTCCTCGTGGTAGTGGGTCATCACGACGGTCCGAAGTCCCTCCTCCTTCTTCAGGCGGAGGATTTCGTTGTCGTCCGACCCGCAGTCGATGAGCACGCCGCCTCCGTCGCGGATGTACAGCGAATGGGAATACGGGTACCGGCCGCCCTTGCCGCCCTCGATCAGCCAGATACGGTCGGTAAGTCGCTGGATCAACGCCATCCTCCTTGAGGCCGCGCCGGGTTATGATGGGTCATATTTTATTCGGAAAGGTCCGGCGCCGCATATGAGAAAGATTCTTCTCCTCCCGTTCTGCCTGTCGCAGCAGTCGCTGGAGGGCATAGGGCGGATGGCCGCGGATGCAGGTTACATGGTGGTCGTCGCGCGGTCGACGGCGAAGGCGCTGGCGGAGGTGCGCCGGCACATCGGGCCCGGAAGCGGAGAGCCGGTGAGGATCGTCGGCGTCGTCTGCGACGGAAGGGCGAAGAAGGTCTGGGCTGGCCTGGTCCTGCTGAAAATGCGTCAGTTGGGGAAGAAGGCGCTGGGACTGAAGGTACGCAGGATAGAGCTGGCGCGCGTGGAGATCGTCGGCGGGACCAAGGCGCTTTTCGGGCGGAGGAGCTGCCGCGTCGGGTTCAACGTTGCGGACGAGGAGGCTCTGCGATCCGCCCTGGCGGGCGGTGAGACGTTCATGCGTCTTTAGGCGGATGCAGGATGTCCCGGCTTCCCCGGATGGCCCTTGCGGTTCCGCTGCGAAGCAGCAGCGCGCAAAGGAAAAACACGATGGCGATGGATGCCCCCCCGATTGCGATCCGGACGACCGATCCCGCGAGCGTTTCCCAGGAGACCCAGCGGGAAGAGATCCCCAGCCAGTACCATCCGGCCAGGGCGGCGGCCGCCCCGGATAAGGCCATCTTCCCGTATTCGAGGAGATCTCCCATCTCCTTTTTCCCCACCGTCCTCATCATCAGTATGCCGTAGAGCGCCCCCGCGTACAGGATGATGCCGATGCTGCTGGCCAGCGCCAGCCCGAAGACCCCCATCTTCTGCGTGAGCAGGTAGTATGCGGGCAGGCTCAAAAGCCAGGCTCCGGTTCCCACAAGCGTAGGGGTCCAGGTGTCCTTTAGCGCGAAGAAACCGCGGGACACTATCGACTGGGCGCACCAGAAAGGGATTCCGATCGAGAATGCGGCTAGCGCGGAGGCTGTCTTGAGCGTGTCGTCGATGGTGAACGCCCCCCGCTTGAAGACGGCCAGCACTATTTCCCGGGAAAGAATCCCGAGGATCGCGGCCGCCGCGCAGGAGACGAAAAAGACCCATCGCAGTGTCGCCGACAACATTCTCCACATCGCTTCCCGTTCTCCGCGGGCCGCCTGCGCCGACAGGAACGGGTAGGACGCCACCCCCGATGCCTGCCCGAATATGCCGACCGGCACCTGCATCAGCCTGCGGGCGTTGTTGAGCCAGGTGATCGCCCCGGCCAGGAGGAAGGAGCCGAAGATCCGGGTCATCCATTCGTCGACGACCACCAGCGAGAAGCCGAGCATGATGGGAATAGAGAGCCGGACGAACTCCCGGAGCCCGGGGTCGGCGAGGTCGATCCTCGGGGAATACGTCAGCCCCGCCCGGCGGGCGCCGTACAGCTGGATGGCGAAATTGCCCGCGAACGAGCCGGCGAGGACTCCCCATGCGAACCCCGCCATGCCCAGGAAAGGCCCCAGCAACACCCCCCCGGCGATGATACCGGCGTTGTAGATGAGCGGAGCGGTGGCGGGTATGAGGAACTGGTTACGGGAAAACTGGACCGCCATCAACAGCCCGCCAAGGTAGAAGAAGATCTGCGCGGGGAGAACGATCCGCGTGAGCCTCGCGGCCACGGCAACCTGGTCCGGCGGGAAACCGGGCGCGATAAGCGGTATCAGCCGCTCGGCCAGGAATTCGCCGAGGATTATGAAGAAAAGCATGCCGATCCCCATGACGGTGGCGATCGCCGAGAAGGAGCGGTATCCCTCGTCTTCCTTCCCCTCCGCGAGGTATTTCGAAAAGATCGGAATGAACGTGATCGACAGGGCCCCTCCAGCCAGGAGATAGTTGAGGAAATCGGGGATAGTGAAGGCGACGAAGTAGGCGTCGGTTTCGGTGGTCGCGCCATGCTGGTATGCGATGACCGCGTCGCGCGCATAACCGAGGAGGCGGCTTATGAACACGGACGCCATCATGAGGACCGCCGCCCGGCCCATCTGTTTCCGCACGGAGGGTGACATCGTTTTATGACTATAATCGATGGGAGAAGGACGCTCCACAGGAAATGGCGGATTTGATGCGCGTCAAGGAGAGGCGGATCCTGCGGCGTTAGCCTGGAATCAGCGGCTGTCCAAGGAGAACATGATGGAAATATTCGGAAACCGGCGCGTCATCCCCGGAGTGCGGAACATCATCGCGGTCGCTTCGGGCAAGGGAGGGGTCGGAAAGTCCACGATCAGCGTGAATGTCGCGGTGGCGTTGCAGAAGGCGGGGGCCCGCGTGGGCCTGCTGGACGCCGACATATACGGCCCTTCGATCCCCACGCTCCTGTCGTTGAAAGGGCACCAGCTGACGGGGGAGGAAGGGATGATCCTCCCTGCCGAGAGCCACGGGATGAAGGTGCTTTCCATCGGGTTCATGCTGGAGGACGACTCGCCGGTCATCTGGCGCGGCCCTATGCTGATCAAGGCGCTGGAGCAGTTCCTCCACGGCACGAAGTGGGGAGAGCTGGACTACCTCGTCATCGACCTGCCGCCCGGTACCGGCGACGTGCAGCTGTCGCTCGTCCAGACGACACCGGTGGCGGGGGCGGTCGTCGTGACGACCCCCCAGGACCTGGCGCTGATCGACGTGAAGAAGGCGGTCCGGATGTTCGAGAAGGTCGGCGTCCCGATCCTTGGCGTGATCGAGAACATGAGCTACTTCCTGTGCCCGCACTGCTCGGGCAGGAGCGAGATATTCGGACACGGCGGTGCGGCGCAGGCGTGCCGCGAGATGGGGCTGCGTTTCCTGGGTGAGGTGCCGCTCCAGATGGAATTGCGTGAATCGTCCGACGAGGGGCGACCGCTCGTCTCGCGAAACCCGGTTTCACCGGCCGCTGAAGCCATCGTGAAGGCGGCCTCCGAGGCGGCGGCCGCCCTCGCGGTCCTCGAAGCAATCTGAGAACCCGAACCTTAGAACCGGGACGTTCCTAAGAACTCGACTTCTTAGGAACGTCCCGGTTCTTATGGTTTAGCCCTCCATTTCGCGGGTGGGGTAGGAGAAGTATTCGTGGGTCTGGATGTTCGCCCAGAACTCCTCGAGGTCCTTGGTCAGCACCAGGAGATCGTGCCGCACCCCGATCTGGTCGCGCACGTGCCCGTGGAAAATCGCCTCCTGCTTGAATCCCAGTTTTTCGAAAACCTTCTTCGCCCCCTGCTGGGTCTCCATCATCTCGGCCACGATCTTCTCCAGGCCGGACTTCAGGGCATGCAGGAAAAGCTCGTTGGCGAGGATGCTGCCCAGCCCCTGGCGATGGTACTCCTTTGCCACCACGATGCGGATCGTGCCGACGTGCTTCATCCAGCCGCCGAGGTTCTTATGGAGCGTCGCGTCCGCGATCACGTCGTTCCCCTTCCAGGCGAGAATCGGGAAGACCTTGTCGTAGTTCAACTCGGTCGCCCAGCGCTCTACAACCGCCGGATCGGTGACGTTATCTTTTAAAAAGAGCCGGTCGGATTCGGCGAGCCCGGCGAAGAAGGCGAATAAGGCATCCTTGTCCTTCTTTTCGAAAGGACGCAACACCACCGTGCTCCCGTCTTTGACTTTTACTTCCTTCGGATATTCGTTCGCCATGGCGATTGTCCTCCTTTATCAGGGTTGAAGGGAGCAATAAAATAACGTTTTGAAACTATAATCAAATCGCGCCAAATTGTCAATTCGCGCCATGGCCGCCCCTTTTCGACAACAGTGTCATTGTCTTATTGCGTATAGATGCGCTTTTCCATATAACGTAACAGAAATAAAGTCGCCTGCCGGCGAGGAGGGTCCATGGGAGGGAAAGTCTCAGTCGTCAGGGATGTGAAAATCGCGACAGTCACCATATCGAACCCCTCGAAGAAGAACGCGTTGAATCTTCGGCTATTGGGGGAACTCCGCCGGGCCTTCGGGGAACTTTCCACACCTGAAACGCGGTGCGTCGTGCTGCGCGGAGAAGGGGAGGAGGCGTTCTGCGCCGGTTACGACATTACCGCCATCCCGGCGGGCGGCTCGGGCGAGGCGCAGGTGCTCCTCTCCGACAATCCGTTCGACGACATGATCAGGACGGTGGAGTCGTTCCCCGCGCCGGTGATCGGGATGCTGAACGGCTTCGCCTTCGGCGGCGGGCTGGAGCTGGCCGTCGCCTGCGACATCCGCGTCGCATCGGACCAGGCGGTCTTCGGCATGACGCCGGCGCGCCTGGGGATCATCTACCGGCCTGCCGGGCTTATGCGCTTCATCGACGTGATTGG
>JAGVHM010000201.1 GCA_020056545.1 bacterium | reverse complement strand
CGGAGGGATAGATTGCGTCGAAGCGGAATCCGCAGTGAGCGGGCGAAGGTCGCGAACGTAGCTCCGGGGAAGTCCCCCGCGAGCCCGGAGTCCGGTTGCTGGGGCTACACGGACCAGAGAAACAGCCGGTATCCCCAGTATTTGACGCTCTCGGTGATGAACAGGCGAAGCGTGCGCGGAAACGCGCCGCCTCCGCGCCACTCAGAGCGGACCGGAGACGCGGCTATATCGACCTCGCTCGGGAGAATCGCCCGAAAGGCGAAAAAGGCGCGCGGCATGTGGTAATCGGACGTGACCAGTATCACCTTCCTGAAATTCCGTTCCGCGACCAATCCTTTCGCCGCGAACGCGTTCTCGAGCGTGTTTTCGGACCATTCTTCCATGTGCAGCCGGCGCAGGTCTTCGGCGGTCAGCTCTTTGCGCCCGGGAAGTATCCTCTCTATCTTTCCGCCTGCCCTCGCGCCGAGGATATACAGCTCTTTCCCCTTCCCATCCTTCAAGGCGCGGATCCCCGCGGGAATCCTGTTTTCGCCTCCGGTGAGGACGAATACGACGTCGGCCTGCTCTCCGTCCATCGCGGGCACCGACCGGGCGGCCAGGTGCGGATAGGACGCTACGGCGGCGGCAATCAGAATGAGCAGGGCCGCGGGTCGAAGAGCGCTTTTCTTCCGGCGGCCGCCGAGCGGATTTTCACCTTGCCGTAAACTCATGACTTGTGGTATCTTCCATCGGTTGAATTTCCGGAGGATACCATGGCAAAGTGCGCACTCTGCGGGAAGGGCCCGAATTTCGGGCACAACGTGTCCCACGCCAACAACAGGACACGGAAAATCTGGAAGCCGAACATCCAGCGCGTGAAGACGGTGAGCGGCGGCACGGTCCGCCACATCCAGGTCTGCACAAACTGCATCAAGTCCGGCCGGGTCGTCAAGGCAGTCTAACCCCACCCGTCGACGCGACCGCGTCGATCTCGACAAGCGCCCCCGCCGGAAGCCTCGCCGCCTGTATGGTGGCCCTCGCAGGCGGCTCATGCGGGAAGAACCTGGCGTACACGCCGTTCATCGCGGGGAAATCCGCCAAGTCCGCCAGATAGACGGTGGTCTTGACCACGGAGGCAAGCGTAGCGCCGCCCGCGGCGAGCACCGCCTCCAGGTTCGACAATACCCGTTCGGTCTGCGCCTCGATTCCACCCTCGACCATTTTACCGGTCGCAGGGTCGAGGGGGATCTGGCCCGAGCAGAACAGGAAACCTCCCGCCCGGATAGCCTGCGAGTACGGCCCGATCGCCGCCGGGGCATTCCCGGTCCTGATCGCCTCCCTCATTTATCCTTTCCCCCTTTCGACTGAGAACACGTTCTTCAATTTTTCGATCGACTTTATAAGGGCCGCGAGGTGCTGCGCGTCGTTGACCGACACCTCGAAGTTGCAGATGGCCCGCTTGTCCCGCGTTGTCAAAACGGTCGCGCGTCGGATGTCCACGTCGCTGGCGGTGATCGTGCGGGATATGTCGGCGAGAAGGCCCGGCTTGTCGGCGCAGACCACCTTCAGTTTCACAGGGTGGGACGCCTTGGTGCCCGCTTCCCAGGCGACATCTATCGCGCGCGCCGGGTCGTTGTCCAGCGCCTTCGGGCAGTCCTTCGCGTGGATCGTCACGCCTCTCCCACGCGTGATGAAGCCGATGATCGGGTCGCCCGGCACCGGGTGGCAGCAGTTCCCCAACCGTATGAAAATGTCGTCCATCCCCTTCACGATGATCGCGCTCGGCTTGGCGGCCGTGACCCGCCGGATAAGGGCCCCAAGGCGGGAGTCCTTGACCTTTTCATGGAGCTGCTCGGGCGGGACCAGGCGCCGCAGGAGCGGAAGCAGCGACATCTTTCCGTACCCCAGGGCGACGCAGTAATCGTCCGGGCTCTTCAGCCGTTGCTCCTGGAGCGTTTCCTCGAATTCCTTCGACTTCAGGACCTTGTTCATGGAGAGGGAGTGCTTGCGAAGCTCCCGCTCCAGCATCTGCTTCCCGAGGGCGAGGCTGCGCTCCTGCTGCTCCTCGCGGACGAATACGCGTATCTTGTTCAGGGCCCGGCTCGTCTTGGCGACCTTGAGCCAGTCCTTGCTCGGCTTGTGCGCGGGGTGGGTGACGATCTCCACCACGTCGCCGTTCTTCAACATGGTTCTCAGCGGGACCATCTTGCCGTTTATCTTCGCGCCCACGCACGTGTTGCCGACTTCCGTATGGACGGCGTAGGCGAAATCGATGGTCGTCGCGCCCTGCGGCAGTTCCTTGACGTCGCCCCGTGGGGTGAAGACGTAGACCTCCTCCGGGAAGAGCTCCACCTTCACGGTGTTGAGGAACTCCCGCGGGTCCTTCATCTCCTGCTGGAGCTCGAGTATCTGGCGAAGCCAGAGGAACATCTGGTCGCCCTTGCCGACGACCGGCCGCCCCTCCTTGTACTTCCAGTGCGCCGCGACGCCGTACTCCGCGATGGCGTTCATCTCCTCGGTTCGGATCTGGATCTCCATGAGCTCGGCGTTGGGGCCGAACACCGTCGTGTGAAGCGACTGGTAGAGGTTCGGCTTCGGCATCGCTATGTAGTCCTTGAACCGGCCGGGGACGGGCTTCCAAAGGCTGTGCACGATCCCCAGCGCCTCGTAGCACTCCCCCACCGACTTCGCGATTATCCGGAAACCTATGAAATCGTAGATATGGTCGAAATCGATCCCCTGCCGGGCCATCTTCTGGAACATGCCGGCGATGTGCTTCGACCGGCCTTTCACCACCGCCTCGACTTTCGCTTCGGCAAGCTTCTTTTCCAGCATCTCGACGACGCTTCGGACATGGCTTTCTCGGTCGCGCTTCCGCTCGTCGGCCAATCGGACAAGCTCCCGGTAGTCCTCCGGATGGAGCACCTCGAAGCAGCGGTCCTCGAACTCTATCTTGACCCGCGACATTCCGAGCCGGCTTGCGATCGGGTTGTAGATATCCTGGGTCTCCCGCGCCACGGCGACCTGCTTGTCTCGTGAGAGGTGTCCGATGGTCCTCATGTTATGGAGGCGATCCGCCAGTTTGACGAGGACGACCCGCAGGTCCTTCCCCATGGCCAGGATCATTTTGCGGAGAGACTCGGCCTTCTGGTCGGCGACGTCCGATATGACCACCCGGCTTATCTTCGAGACGCCGTCCACCATCTGGGCCACGGTGTCCCCGAACAGGTCGCGTATCTCGTCGACGGTCGCGACCGTGTCCTCCACCGTGTCGTGGAGCAGGCCTGTCACGATCGTCTCCTCGTCCAGGTTCCAATTCGCGAGGATGAAGGCGACGTTCAGCGGATGGATGAGGTACGGCTCACCCGACTGGCGAAGCTGGCCGTGATGCACCTTCGCCGTGAAGACGTAGGCCTTGTGGATAAGCTCGATGTCGCATCCGGGCCTTGCGGCCTGGACGCGATCGACGATGTCGTTAAGTCGGAGCATGGAGCGCTCCGCGATCAGTTTTTGACCCGGACCGTCCCCTGCGCGATCTCCCTGAGCGCCACAACCGTCGGTTTGTCCCTTCGCTGGGACGTGTCGATCGAAGCCCCCACGCCGCCCAGGAGCTGCTTGGCCCGCTTCGCCGCGACGACCGTCAGCTCAAAGTGGCTGCCGACCTTACGCAGACAATCTTCCACAGTTACTCGCGCCATCTTTTTCCTCTCCTACCGCCTTGGAATCCGTTCCCTCGTGCGACGGACACGCTCCCCGCGAAGCCGCTGCGCCCGCACTATCCATTCCACCTGCCTGACAGCCTCTTCCAGGCTGTCGTTGACCACAAGGAAGTCATAGGTCAGCAGTTCCCCCATCTCCTTGCCCGCGGCCTCGAGGCGCGCCGCCATCTCCTCCCGGCTGTCCCGTCCCCTTTCCTGGAGCCGCCGGGAGAGCGTCTCCCAGTCGGGCGGGAAAATGCCTATCAGTACCACCCCGGGAAGCGCCTCCTTGACCTTGCGTCCCCCCTGGACGTCTATCTCCAGCACGACGTCGGTCCCGCGGGAAACCGTCCTTCCGACCGCCTCGCGGGATGTCCCGTACCGTCTCCCGTAGACCGTTGCGTATTCCAAAAACTCCTTTAAATTTATCATTTTATCAAATATATCTTCAGAAATGAAGTGATAATCCTTCCCTTCCGTCTCTCCGTTCTTTCGCGGGCGGGTGGTGTAGGAGATGGAAAGTTCCAGACCCTCCACCTTTTCGACGAGAAGCCGGCAGATGGTTGTCTTCCCTGACCCCGACGGCGCCGATATGACGAAAACGTCTCCACTCTCCATGGGCTACTCCACGTTCTGTATCTGTTCCCGGATCTTTTCCAGCTCGGTCTTCGCCGTCACCGCGAGTTCCGAGATCCCCGCGTGCGCGGACTTGTTCGATGCCGTGCTCAACTCCCGGAACGTTTCCTGGACGAGGAAGTCGAACCGTTTCCCGACGGCATCTCCGGGCTGCCGGAGGAGTTTTTCGAGCCCCGTCAGGTGCGAGCGGAGACGGTCTATTTCCTCGGTGATGTCAAGACGGTCGATGAGGTATGCCGCCTCCTGATGAAGCCGGCCCGCATCCATGCCTGTCTCTCCGGAAAGCAGTTTAATCCTGTCCTTGAACTTATCGATGGCAAGCCCCTTGTTTTCAATAGATAATGACGCAATATTATCGACCACAGATCCCAGTCCGCCAACCGCGTTCCCGACGACCTCACGCAGACGCTCCCCTTCATCCCGCCTCGACGCCAAAAGCATGGTAAGGGCTCCGCCCATAGCCTTCGCGGCGAGATCCCAATGCTCCTCCGCCGGGTCCACGCCTTCAGTCACGAATACGAACAGGTCCGGAACCGCCAGCAAATCGCGGAACGCAAGATCTATCGGCAGGCCGCTCACCTCCTTGATCCTGTTCGCCTCCGAGATGAATGAATCAAGCGCCTCCTTGTTCACGCGGACGGAGGTTCCGGTTTTCCCCCACTCCCGGACACCCAGGAACACATCCACCTTCCCGCGCCTGAGCGCATCCCGGACGACCCCGCGAACCCTGGGCTCCCAGGAGAGGAATTTCGACGGGCACCTGACGTGGATGTCCAGATACCGGTGGTTCACAGTCCGGACATCCGCCGTGACGACCACGTCGCTGCCGTGCGCCTCGCCCCGCCCGTACCCCGTCATGCTCATCCACATGAAAGCTCACCCGATTCCATTTTTCGTGCTTCGCGCAGACCTTCCCTGACCTCCGCGAGGAACGCGCGGATATCCACGGAGGCGATGTCGGGATACGTCCACGGCAACGGCATGTATTCCCCTTTCGTGTACACCAGGGTCAGATCGGCGAACACGCCGTCCCGCAGATAAACGCGGTGGCTGTAATTCTTGCCGGTCGCAAGGAGAAAGTTCTCCTCCGTCAATAGCCCCGGGTCGATATTCAGCGTGCGCTTCCCTTCCTGCGCGAATTCACCTTCAAGTTCTTCGGCTCTTATTTTCGCGTCCGCCAGGGCCTCGCGGGGGACGAGCCGCTCGATCACCGCGAACCGCCGGAACAGCGGGGATCCCATTTCCTCACCGTAGTATTCCGTCCGGTCGAAAGGGAATGCGGCGCTTATGCCGCCGATCGGACCGAAACGGCCCGCAAGGGCCGGCAGCGCCTCCCCGAAACGCCCTTCCTCCCTGTAGATCACGGAAACCAGAAGCCTTGCGGAAGACGGGGGCCTTCGCCGGCTCATTCGCCACGAAGCGCTTTCGAAAGCTTTTCCATGGTGATCGGCACGGTGCCGACCTCCCCGACCACCACGCCCGCGGCGACGTTCGCCAGGAGGGCCGCGTCCCGAAGCGGTGCGCCGGCTCCCATCGCCACCGCCACCGTCCCTATCACCGTGTCACCGGCGCCTGTCACGTCGAAAACCTGCCTTGCCTTGGCCGGGATGTGGAAGAACGCTTTCCGCCCCCGTTCGATCAGGCTCATCCCCTCTTCTCCGCGGGTGATCAGCACCGCCTTCGCGCCGCTCTTCCGGATAAGGGCTTTCCCCCCCTCCCATATCTCCATGTCTCCTGGAAGTCTCCTGCCCCCCAGGGCCGCCTCCGCCTCATGCCTGTTCGGGGTGATCAGCGTGCAGCCCCTGTAGAAGGAAACGTCGGTGCGCTTCGGGTCCACCGCGACGAATGCGCCGCTCCTGCCCGCGGCGATAACGATGTCATTCACGAGCTCCCGGCTCAACGCGCCCTTCAGGTAGTCGGAGATGACCACTCCGTCGACGTTTCCGATCGCCTTGCGCACGCGCGCCCGCAACGCGTCCTGAGCCCGCCCGTCCGGCACGTCATCCATTTCCCGGTCCACGCGGACCACCTGTTGATGGTGGGCGATAACGCGGGTCTTGGTCGTGGTGGGACGGTTCCGGTCCTGGACGATCCCGGAAGTTCCTATCCGGCGCTTCGCAAGGATCCGCAGGATTTCCCGGCCGCTGGAATCCGCTCCGATCAGACCTGCCAGCTCCACCTTCGCCTTGAGGCCCGCGACGTTGACGGCCACGTTTCCCGCGCCTCCGAGCGCCCGGGTATCCTTCGTGACCGCAACGACAGGGACCGGCGCCTCCGGGGAAATCCTCTTCACCTCCCCCCAGATGTACTCGTCCAGCATGATGTCTCCGACCACGAGGATCCTCACGGAGGGAAACTTCCCGAGGAATCCGAAGGCGCGAGCGGAGAATCCCGCTTCATTCAATGGGGGATGCCTCCTCGATCAGCAGGATTGGGATACCGTCGTCGATCCTGTAGGAGAGGCGGCAATTCCCGCAGAGCAGCTCGCTCTCGTCGGTGGTCAGGTCAAGGCTCCCTTTGCATTTCGGGCACGCCAGGATCTCAAGCAGCTCTTGATCCATCGCTCATCCCCCTTTCCGCGGCGGCACCAGTTCCGCCTGCATCGTCCACATCTTGATCTTCCTGAATTTCGCGTGGATCCGGACCGGAACGTGCCGGGCGTCGCCGGAAATCCACATCGTGAGCCCCGCGTTGTTCTCCACCTTCCCGTCCCGCACGATCAACGTCTCGACGACGACGGCGTCGACGGGTCCGGCATATGTGTCGACCTTCTCCCGGCCGAGCGTTTTCATCGATATCTGCCATACCTTCCGCCCTGCGTACACCTGGCGGGCCTGCTCCTCCGCGCCGTGGTCCACCCCGCGGAAATAATACGCCGCCGTCACCGGGTCGTAGACGTTGCGGGGCGTGTCGACCTCGTTGCGGACCGCTCCGGTCTTCTTGTTGCGGTATTCTATCTTCCCCTTCTCCTGGTCGTACACCGCGATGTGATCCGCATCCTTCATCTTACCCGTGAATTCCTGCCTCAGGGGCGCCAACGTCTTCATGTCCATGTAGTAATCGACGACCCCGTCGAACGGATAGAAGACGGAAAGCAGGCCCGAAGTCCAGGCATGGACGCTCAGGTGGTACGCCTCTTTCCCGTTCCAGGACACCTTTCCCTTGTGCGTGAACCGTGCGTATCCCATCGTGATGCCGAGAAACTCCATCCGGAAGACCAGCTCTTCCCTTCCATCGGCCCATGCCGGCTCTTCCGCCGATTCGGCACCGAGAGGCGCCCCGCCGGCATCATGGACCATGGCCGGCGCGACGTTATCCGGCGGGGGGACGCCCGCTTTTTCATCGGGTGACCTGGCCGGAGCCGGCGCCCCGGCCGCGGGGTCCGCGACATCGGCCTTCCCTGCATCCGGGGGTTTCCCGGCCTTGGCCGGCGCATCCGCCTTGGTTTCGCTCCGCGGCGGTTCGACGGCCGGGGGCCGGGTTGGGGGCGAGGTGCAAGCAAGGATAAGGGTCGTCAACAGCAGAAACAGTCCGATCCTAAGGAAACCTGTCTTGCGCTCCGTGTTGCGGATCATCTCATCTATCCCCTGGACAGTATCCATCCGGCGGCCTCCCGGATGCCGGGAAGAAAAGCGTCCGGGCGCTCCCCGCGAAGTTCTCCCGCCAGGCTTTCCTCCCCGCCGTACCCGGTCGCGACCAGCACGGTCTCCGCGCGCAGCCGCTTTCCCATGGAAACATCGGACATCTTATCACCTACCACCCATGCTCTGCACGACGCGGGCAGGGCCATTCTCCTCATGATTCTCCTGGCAAGCCCCGGCATCGGCTTCCGGCATCCGCAGGTTCTACGGTATCGCTCCACGATGCCTTCCGGGTGATGCGGGCAATATTCGACGGCGTCGAACTTAACGCCCCTCGACCGGAAATATTCGACGAAAGCCCGATGGACCGCTTTCGATTGCTCCTCGCTTATCTTCCCCTTGGCAAGTCCCGCCTGGTTGGACACCACGGCGATGGCGTAGCCCTCCCGCGCAAGGCGCCTCAGGGATTCCGCCGCCCCCGGGATTTCCTTCAGGCGGGCCGGGTCGGAGAGATATCCGACCTCCTCGATCAGCGTCCCGTCCCGGTCCAGAAACACGATCCCTTTCAACGCGCCTCTCCTCCCGGATCCGGCCTGACCTGCTTCCCCAACCTTTCGAGGATCATGCGGGACAGCGTCTCCCATCCCGAAAGGAACTCCACGCCGACACGAAGCGCCTTCAACTCGAAAGGCAGCCCGTCGGGAAGACGCACCATATCTTTTTCCGTCGTCAGCACCGAAGATCCTCCCGCCGCAACCGCGATATTCCGAAGATCCTGCGGACGGTAGCGGTGATGGTCGCGAAACGGGAAAAACTTCCGCACCGCGTATCCGCATTCGCGCAACGTATCCGCGAACTGCCCGTTCCGGGCCAGCCCGGAAAATGCCACCACTTCCTCTCCCGCGCGGGGAAGCGGGGACTCGAACCCATGTCGATCCACGACGGATCGTGCGACAAGTCGGGTGAACGCCCGCGGTCGCCCGGCGGGCAAGGGAACCGCGGCGGCCGTATTTTCCCCCTGCGATATTCCGGCGCACTTCGTGACGACGAGGGCGTCCGCATGGCGCGCGGCGTCAACCGGCTCGCGGAGAGGGCCGAGCGGAAGAGTGAGCCGGTTCCCGAGCCCGCCTTCCGCCTCGACCAGCAGGAGGTCCGCTTCCCGCTTCAGGGCAAGGTGCTGGAACCCGTCGTCCAGCAGAAAGGCGTCCACGTTCATGGAGCGGAGGCACTCCCTGCCCGCCTCCGCGCGCGACTCTCCCACAAGCACGGGAACGCCGGGAAGCGAGGCCGCGAGGAGGACCGGCTCGTCGCCACCTTCTTCCGAGGTGACCGCCGGGCCGTCTCCGCGTGAAACCCAAACTACCCCCCGGCTTCTGCGTCCGTACCCCCGCGAAAGGATCGCCACTTTCACGCCAAGCCCCGAAAGCCAGGACGCGAGGAACTGCACGTGCGGCGTCTTGCCTGATCCGCCGACGGCAAGGTTTCCCACGCTGACCACGGGACGCGGAAGGGATTCCCTTCGCAGGATTCCCGAGCCGTACAAAGATCTTCTGATCGTCGCGAACGGCCCTATCACCCTGTCTTCCTCCGGCCGCGTTGAAGTTCCCGTTCGATAACCTCGACATTCCTTTCGGTGGCTCCCCTGAACTCCGCCAACAGCTCCCTTGCCCTTCTCCCCGTTTCTTTTTCGACGGAAGGATCGGCGGCCCATCGGACAAGGGCCGAGGAAAGCTCCGAAGCGCTCCGGACCCGGCGGATGGCGCGGGCGTCCCTGAATATTTCGGCTATCTCCCGGAAATTCTCCATGTGCGGCCCCACGACGGCTGGAACGCCGAAAAGCGCGGGTTCGAGTATGTTGTGCCCGCCCTTCGGAACGAGGCTCCCGCCCACGAAAGCGATATCGCCCGCGGCATAGGCCGACGACAGCTCGCCCATCGTGTCCAGCAGGATCACGGGGGGAAGCTTTTCCCCGGACCCCTCCGCGATCCTGGTCCTGCGCTTAACCTCCCACCCCTTATTGCGGCACAGCTCTTCGACCGCGCCGAACCGTTCGGGGTGCCGCGGCGCCAGCAGAAGCTTCACCGATCCGTTCACGGCCCTCGCCTCGCCGAAGGCGCGAAGCACCGCTTCTTCCTCTCCCTCGTGGGTGGAGCCGGCAATCAGCCATTTCGTACCCGCCGAATCCTTTTCTCCCGTCAACAGGGCGAGCAGAGGCGTCTGCGCCGCCATCGGCTGCTCAACGTCGAACTTCATGTTCCCGGTCACGGTCACCGCCGAAGGAGGCGCCCCGAGGGCGATGAACCTTCCCGCATCCTCCCCCGTCTGGGCCGTGATAGCCGTCAGGCAGGCGAGCACGCGGGAAAAAAAGAACCGGAACCGCGCATATCTCCCGAAAGAGCGCCCGGAGATCCTGCCGTTGACGATCATCGCGGGAATCCCGCGCCCGTAGCACTCCGCGAGGAAGTTCGGCCATATCTCGGTCTCCAGGATCACCACGACGTCCGGGCGCAGGCGGTCCAGGAATTTCCCGGCGATCCCGGGGAGGTCGAAGGGGAAATAGAACCTTGCGGCCGTCTCCTCTCCAAGCACCTTGCAGGCGGTTTCCTGTCCCGTGATCGTGACGGTCGATAACATGATCTCGGCGTCGGGGATCCGTTCGCGCAACCTGCGGACCAGCGGCGCGGCGGAAAGCGTCTCCCCCACCGACACGGCGTGTATCCAGACCCTTTTCCCGCCGGAGGCGGCGGGTATCTCCGCAAGCCGCAACCCGAGCCGTTCCGGGAAATTCTTCCTCCGTTTGGGTGACATCATCGCCCACGGAATCCATAAGGGAGAAGAAACGAGGAGCGCGCCTCCAAGCGCGATGTTGTACAGGAGGTGTGTCGCACCTCGCGGGCGAAACGCCTTCATGGAGCGATCATGCCTGCCCGGAGGCGGACGGGGCGCCGGTCTTCCGCTCCTCGAACTGTTTAAGATAGAACGACCTGTACCTGGTTTCCCTGGAGAGAAGCTCCTCGTGACTCCCCCTCTCCACGATCCGCCCCTCCTCCACCACCAGGACCACGTCCGCGTTCCTGACCGTCGAGAGCCGGTGCGCGATGACGAAGGTGGTCCGTCCGCGCATCAGCGTGTCCAGCGCCTCCTGGACTATCGCCTCGGACTCCGAATCGAGGGCGGAGGTGGCCTCGTCGAGCACCAGGATCGGCGCGTCCTTGAGCAGCGCGCGCGCGATTGCCATCCGCTGCCGCTCGCCGCCGGAAAGCT
>JAGVHM010000012.1 GCA_020056545.1 bacterium | reverse complement strand
TTCTATCTTTTCCCCTTCGTAAACATCGAATACAGTTGCGGATTCTATTTCTTCGGAAAGCCCGGAAACCATTGCCAGCACGTCTCCGACGGGCACCTGGCCGGACAGGACGCAGGCGAAATCCCGGACAACGGGGGGGAATTTGGGTACAGCCTTGAATTGGGCAGCGGGACGCCTGTCCCCCGATGCAGCTTCCATCCTGATTTCGCCGTAATATACCGTGCCGGGGATCTCAAGCGCGGAGGCGAGCTCCCGTCGAACCGCTCCTACCCATCCCACGGTCTCGCCATCCTTCAATATTTCGGCGGCCCTGCCCTGCGCGAGAAACGGCTTCGAAACCGTGGGGACGTAATGGACCGGTTTCGTCCCGAGAAAATCGAGCAGGGATGAGGCGGTCGCCTTCGCGTCGAAAAAATCGACTGCGCTCTGCCCTCCGCTCCAGCTTTCGGGAAGACGTCTCCCGTATAATGCGAATCCGATGCGCGGTTCCTCGAAATGGCCAGCGGCCAGCGACTTCCCGAACGCCTTCCCCGTCTCGAATAGCCGGATGTCCTCCTGGAACCTGCGAAGGTTCGACGACACGTTGTGAAGAAGCCCCATAAGCAGGTGGGGTCGCATCATCGTGGTGTCGTCGGAAATGGGATTGGTGAGCCGCATCGCGTCCGCGGGTTCGAACCCGAGCAACGAGGCATGCTTCTCCCATTCCTTTTCAGGCACGAAGGAGAAGTTGATCGCCTGTGTGAATCCCTGCCCCTTAAGGAACTCGGAGGCGTCTTCCACGATCCTGACGAAACGGTCGTCCGGAGAAAAATCCGGCGCAGCCGATTCGGGGTATGTCGTGGGAATCCTGTCGTATCCGGTTATGCGGGCGACTTCCTCCACCAGGTCTATCTCCCGCTCGATGTCGAAACGGTGCGGCGGGACATCGACGCTCCATCCGGCTTCTCCTTCGCGGCGCACCGAAAACCCGAGGCGCCCGAATACCCCTTCGCATTCATCCCCCGTGCACTCCCTGCCGAGAATCCGGCTCGCCCTGGCCGGGCGGAAAGGCACGGACCGGGTGAAATCCCTCCCGCCTCCGATGTCAATTGTTCCTCTGGCGACGGAAAAGGGGGCGAACCGCGAGAGAAGGGAAACCGCCCTGTCGGCGGCGTACATGGTTCCGCCAGGGTCGACGCCCCGCTCGAACCTGTATGACGATTCAGTCGACAGCCCCAGCCGCCTCGATGTCCGGCGTATCGACGCCGGCATGAAGTGCGCGCTTTCGAAAAGGACGCGCTGCGTCGTCGGAAGGACCTCCGTGTTCTGCCCTCCCATCACTCCCGCAATCGCCACGGGCCCGTCGCCGTCCCAGATGAGCAGCATATCGGGCGCAATGTCCCTCGTGACGCCGTCGAGTGTCGTAAACCCTCTCGGGATCCCGGATCTTCGCACGTCGATCTTTCCCCCCCCCAGCCTGTCCAGGTCGAACGCGTGCATCGGCTGGCCGAGCTCAAGCAGGAGGTAGTTGGTGATATCGACGATGTTGTTGATCGGCCTTACGCCGCAAAGAGATAGGCGGCGCTGCATCCAGCCTGGAGACGGGGCGATGGTCACGCCGGAAATCACGCGCGCCGAATAGCGCGGACAGAGATCTGCGTCGGTGACATCTACCGTGGCGAGTTCCCCCGCCGGGGGCCCGTTCTCCATGATGACCGCTTCCGGAATCACGACCTTCTCGCCGTTGATGGCCGCGACCTCCCTGGCTACACCCAGGACGCTCAGGCAGTCCCCTCGGTTCGGCGTGATCTCCACGTCAAGAAGCCAGTCCGCAAGCCCGATGGCGTCGGACAATTGCTTTCCGACCTCCGTCCCCGGCGGAAGTATGATGATCCCGGCCGATTCCTCCGAAAGCCCAAGCTCCATCTCCGAGCAGAGCATTCCTTCAGAGGACTCTCCGCGGATTTTCGCCTTCCTGATCTCCATCCCATTGGGGAGTTTCGCACCCGTTCGGGCGAGCGCCACGATATCGCCCTGCTTCATGTTCCTCGCCCCGCAGACGATGGCGTACTCCTGTGACCCGTCGGTCACCCGGCAGAGTGAAAGCTTGTCGGCGTTCGGGTGCTGCCTCTGGGAGAGGATTTTCGCGACGACGACGTTGTCCATCCCCTCGCCAAGGAACCGGCAGGAGGAAACCTCGACCCCGGCCATCGTGAGCGCATCCTGGATGTCCGCGGCGGCAAGCCGGGTATCCACGAACTCTTTCAGCCATGAATAAAGGATTTTCAAGCTTTGCCCCTTGAACGCCTGTGCGTACGGCTAAAACTGCGACAGGAAGCGGATGTCGTTCTCGAAGAACATGCGGATGTCGGCTATTCCGTGGCGCAGCATCGCGATGCGCTCGACGCCCATTCCGAATGCGAACCCGGTGTGCTCTTCCGGGTCGTACCCCACGAAACCGAACACGGCGGGGTCGATCATCCCGCACCCAAGTATTTCCAGCCAGCCTGAATCCTTGCAGACCCGGCAGCCCGACCCCTTGCAGATCACGCAGCGGATGTCCACTTCCGCCGACGGTTCGGTGAAAGGGAAAAAGCTCGGCCGGAAACGCAGGGGCAGGCCGGAACCGAACATCATCCCGCAGAACTCCGTGAGAAGGCCCTTCAGATCGGCCATGGTTGCGCCGCCGTCGACGGCGAACCCCTCGACCTGGTGGAACATCGGGCTGTGGGTGACGTCGGAATCGCAGCGGTACACCGCACCGGGAGCGATCACTCTCACCGGCGGGCGCATCGCCTCCATCGTCCGTATCTGTATCGGGGAAGTGTGCGTCCTCAACACAAGGTCCATTCCCGGCCAGTCCATGTAGAAGGTGTCCTGCATGTCCCGCGCCGGATGGTCCTTGGGGATGTTCAGGGCCTCGAAGTTGTAGTAGTCCTTCTCTATCTCAGGCCCTCCGCGTACGGAAAACCCGAGACGCTGGAATATGGAGACGATTTCGAACATCGTACTGGATATCGGGTGGCGGTGCCCCACTGCCGGCGCCCTGCCTGGCAGCGTCACGTCCAGCGGATCGCCGCCTTCCCGCGCGGCCCGTTCCCTCTCGCGGATTTCCGAAAGGCGCGCATCGAACGCCGACTCCAGCGCCTCCCTTGCCGCGTTGGCGGCCGCCCCGATCCGTTTTTTCTCCTCGGCCGGGAGGTAGGCGACGGTCCTGAGGATATCGGAAACCGCCCCCTTCTTACCGAAATATTTCCCCTTGGCGTCGAGGAGATCGCTCTCGTTCGCGGCCGCGGAAATAGCGCCTAATCCCGCTTCCTGCAGCTCCCTCAAACGGTCGGACGGGTCAGTCAACCGATGGCCGCCTTATCACCCGATGGCTGCCTTGGCCGTTTCCGCCAAGGCGCGGAATCCGGCGGCGTCGTTGATCGCGAGATCCGCCATGATCTTCCGATCGACCTCGACTCCGGCTTTCTTGAGCCCGAACATGAACTGGCTGTAGGAAAGCCCGTTCTCCCTCGCCGCGGCGTTGACCCGCACGATCCACAGGGAACGGATCTCACGTTTCTTGTTCCTGCGGTCCCGGTAGGCGTATCGCAGCGCGCGGGCGAGCGTTTCCTTCGCCGTGCGCAGCAAACGGCCGTGCCCCCCCCGGAAACCTTTTACCGCCTTTAAGACCTTGCGGCGCTTCTTTTGCGAATGGACCGATCTTTTTATGCGTGGCATCTTCGGTATTCCTCTCTTTTTCTCTTAAAGATAGGGCAGCAGGCGCCGGATCGACTTTTCGTTCGTCGAATGGACCAGCGCGGTTTTGCGGAGCCCCCGCTTCCTCTTCCTGTTCTTGGTCGTGAGAATGTGGCTTTTCCCTGACTTGGCGCGCTTGATCCCGCCTCGTCCTGTGGAGCTGAAACGTTTCTTGGCGCCTCGGTTCGACTTCATCTTGGGCATTATTTCCCCTCCTGTTTTTCCGCCGGCCCGTGGAGGTCCTGCGGCTTCTTGGACGCCGCCCCGGTCTCGACCGTCCGCTTGACCGCCGCGGGGGCCTGCGCCACGGTGGTCTTTTTCTTCTGCCCCGTGGGTGAGACCACCATCATCATC